>JAIBJM010000075.1 GCA_020029535.1 Gammaproteobacteria bacterium
ACGCGGCGTCGCTGGATCAGGGTTTCCCCCATTGTCCAATATTCCCCACTGCTGCCTCCCGTAGGAGTCTGGGCCGTGTCTCAGTCCCAGTGTGGCTGGTCGTCCTCTCAGACCAGCTACGGATTGTCGCCTTGGTGAGCCGTTACCTCACCAACTAGCTAATCCGACTTCGGCTCATCTCATAGCGCGAGGTCTTGCGATCCCCCGCTTTCAACCGTAGTTCGTATGCGGCATTAGCCAACCTTTCGGCTGGTTATTCCCCACTACGAGGCAGATTCCGAAGCATTACTCACCCGTTCGCCGCTCGCCGCCAGGATTGCTCCCGCGCTGCCGCTCGACTTGCATGTGTTAGGCACGCCGCCAGCGTTCAATCTGAGCCAGGATCAAACTCTTCACTTGATTGCTTTGAGCTTTCAAACAAATAGAGTAATCAAAGACCCATCGCTGGACTTTTGGTCACTCGGTCAATTGCATCCAAAGGACGTATCGACGCGAGTCCCCACACAAGTTACCTGCCAAATTTTTAAACAGCGCTTCGGTCACATAGGGCCGAAGAAAGGGCCGGGAAGTATAGCCCTCAGGCTCTTCCCGTCAACATAAGTGCAAACGCTGATCCGCTACCCGCGGGAACCGCGGCGCGGCATCTGCTGAGGGCGCGCATTATAGGGTCGCAGATCGCCCTGTCAACGCATTGCAAGAAATCTTTTTCAGGACGCCCTAACCTATTGAGACTCAGGTCTTTTTTCGATCCTGACGCGCGCGAAACGGCGCGGACCCATCTGCAGGGTGTGTTGGGCTCCGACTGACAGGCGTTTCTGCGGATCGGTGACCTTCTCACCGTCGATTCTGACCGCCCCTTCAGCCAGCTTGCGGCGCGCCTCGGAGCCGCTGCTGACCAAGCCGACCGCAACCAGGGAAGCGGACAGGGAACAATCGCCGGTAGCCGCGTCCGCATAAACCACGATCTCGGCCAGATCTGTCGGCAGCGTCTTGTGGGCGAAACGTGCCGTGAAATTCTGTTGCGCGCGTTGCGCCGCAGACTGGTCGTGGAATCGCGCAACGATTTCCAGAGCCAGTTCGAATTTCACGTCGCGCGGATTGCGGCCCTGTGCGATTGCAGCACGCAGCAGCCCGATCTCCGCCAGCGGCCGAAAAGAAAGCAACTCGAAATATCGCCACATCAGTTCATCGGAGATGCTCATCAGCTTGCCGAACATGTCGTCGGGAGGCTCAGTGATGGCGATGTAGTTGCCGAGTGATTTCGACATCTTGTTGACGCCATCAAGCCCTTCGAGCAACGGCATTGTCAGCACGACCTGCGGCTCCTGACCGTAATGTTCCTGCAACTGCCGCCCCACCAGCAGATTGAATTTCTGATCCGTGCCGCCTAACTCGACATCGGCGCGCAACGCTACAGAGTCATAACCCTGCACCAGCGGGTAAAGGAACTCATGCAGCGCAATGGGCTGATTGCCCTTGAAACGCTTGTTGAAGTCATCGCGCTCCAGCATTCGCGCCACCGTATGCCTGGCAGCAATTTCGATCAGCCCGGCGGCATTCATCGACCCGAACCAGCGTGAATTGAACTCGATGCGGGTGCGTTCCGGATCCAGGATCTTGAAGATCTGCTGCTGGTAGGTACGGGCATTGGACTGGATTTCTTCGGGCGTCAGACGAGGGCGCGTGGCATTGCGGCCAGTGGGATCGCCGATCATTCCGGTGAAGTCGCCGATCAGAAAAATGACGTCGTGACCAAATTGCTGGAACTGACGCAGCTTGTTGATCAGCACCGTGTGCCCCAGATGCAGATCGGGGGCCGTGGGATCGAAGCCTGCTTTCACCTGCAGCGGCTTGCCGCGCTGCAATTTGCGCTCCAGCTCCGCCGGCAACAGCATCTCGCTGGAGCCCCGCTGCAGTTCCGCCATCTGTTCCTGTGTCGTCAACATCATGTGATCCGCCAACCTTCAGTGCGTCATCACACAACTTTAGCAGGCTGCCCATCCCGTTCGTTGACCTTGTCCGGAAAGGTCGGTTAGGTTGCACTGATGCGGTCCGTGCTCAAAACCCGGCTGATGCAATGCGGAGCATGCGCGACGGTCGCCAGCATGGCGCTGCTGGATATGCGACAGCAGCTGCCTACCCAGGGTGCAGCCGTTCAATTGCCATCGGCACCGTCGCTCCCGGCTCTGGCGGCAGCACCGCCGTTAGCGCCGGGACTGGCCACCATAGAGGTCATCGTCCGCAGCAACGACACGCTCGACCGCATCTTCCGCAAGTTTGAGTTGAGCCTGACGGACCTGGCGAATCTGCGTGCCCTCGATGGCGTAAGACGCCTGCTCGACCAGCTGACACCGGGCGAGCAGTTAAGACTCATTCACAAGGAAGGTACGCTGATTGGCCTGGACCGCGACCTGTCGCTGACTGAAAAGCTGCAAGTGAGGCGCGGCGATGCTGGCTTCAGCGCCGATATTGTCGCCAGACCCATCGATATCGAGCCTGCGGTTGCCCAGGGCACCATAGAGTCTTCGTTATTCGAAGCTGCCAACAATGCCGGCCTGCAGGACGCCACCGTATTGAAGCTGGCCAAAATGTTCGGCTGGGACATCGACTTCGTGCTCGATCTGCGCGGCGGCGATCAGTTCACGGTGAGCTATGAACGCATCAGCCAGAACGGCCGTTACGTCCAGGACGGCGAGATTCTTGCCGCCCGTTTCGTCAACCAGGGACACGAGTACCGCGCAGTCCGCTACACGGCTCCCGATGGATCGGTCGGGTACTACACGCCCGAGGGACGCAGCATGGAAAAGGCTTTTCTGCGCGCCCCGCTGGAGTTCAGACGCGTCAGCTCACGCTTCAGCACCGGCCGGTATCATCCGATCCTCAACAAGGTGCGCGCCCATCGAGGCGTGGACTATGCCGCGGCCTCCGGTACGCGGGTGCAGGCGGCAGGCGCCGGCCGGGTCCGCTTCCGTGGCCAGAAAGGCGGCTACGGCAATGTCATCGAGCTCGACCACGGCGGTGGCATCGTCACCGTCTATGGCCATCTATCGCGGTTTGCCGCCACTGCAAAAAGCGGAGCGCGCGTCCGTCAGGGCGAGGCCATTGGGTACGTGGGCATGAGCGGTCTGGCAACCGGCCCCCACCTGCACTATGAATATCGTATCAACGGCCGCTACCTTGATCCGCAGAAGATCAAACTGCCGGATGCCAGGCCCATTGACGCCAGCCTGCTGACCGATTTCAGGCAGCAGACCTCGCCACGCCTCGCAGCCCTGAACCTGCCGCTGAATACTGCCGTGGCGACGCGCTGATCCCGCCGCACGCCGGCAGTGTAACAACGCTGTCACACACTTAACCGCTACAATCCTCCGGTGGATCAGCCTGTTTCGCGCGCACCCCAGCACTACATCAATCGCGAACTGTCGGCGCTCGCGTTCAATGAACGCGTGCTGGCGCAGGCGCTGGACGAACGCGTGCCGCTGCTGGAACGCTGGCGCTTTCTGTGCATTTCTTCGGCTAATCTTGACGAGTTCTTCGAGATCCGGCTGGCCGGACTCAAGCAGCTGCTGGAGCTGGGCTCGACGCAAGCTGGCGCCGACGGACTGACCATCCAGGAACAGCTCGATGCGGTACACGAAGTGGCCACGGTGCTGGTCAACAAACAGTACCGCTGCCTGAACGAAATCCTGCTGCCACGGCTGCGTGATTCCGGTATCGAGCTGCTGCAATCGCACGACTGGAGTCCGGCCATGCAACAGTGGCTGGAGCAACACTTCACCACCGAAGTGGAACCGGTGTTGAGCCCGCTGGCGCTGGATCCCGCACGGCCCTTTCCACGCATCCAGAACAAGAGTCTGAATTTCATTGTGCGGGTGGCAGGCAAAGACGCCTTCGGCCGCGACTGCAATCTGGCCGTCGTCCAGGCCCCTCGCTCGCTGCCGCGCGTAGTGGCCGTGCCATTGGCGGAGGGCGCGCAATTTGTCGCCTTGTCGACGCTGATCGAAACCTTCGTCATGCGCCTGTTCAATGGCATGCAGGTGCTGGGCTGTTATCAGTTCCGCCTCACACGCAACAGCGATCTGTTTGTCGACGAGGAAGAAGTGGATGACCTGCGACGCGCGCTCGAAGGCGAGCTGGCGCATCGTCGCTACGGCGCCGCAGTCAGGCTGGAGACCGCCGCTGACTGCCCGGCGGACCTGGTGCAGTTCCTCAGGCAGCAGTTCACGCTGGGCGAAGCCGACTGCTATTCGGTTCCAGGACCAGTCAATCTGAATCGTCTGTCAGCGCTTTACGACCTGGTTCAGCGTCCGGATCTGAAGTACCCACCCTTTACCGCCGGCCTGCCGGACAAGTTGACCGGCGTCACTGATCTGTTCGCAGCCATCCGCCAGCAGGACGTGCTGCTGCAGCATCCCTATCAGAGCTTCACCCCGGTGATGGATCTGCTGCGGCAGGCTGCCGTGGATCCGGCGGTGCTGGCCATCAAGCAGACGCTGTATCGTGCCGGCGATCAGTCGCCGATTGTCGAATCGCTGGTGGCCGCCGCGAACTCGGGCAAGGACGTTACCGTTATCATCGAGTTGCGGGCGCGTTTCGATGAAGAAGCCAATATCGAGCTGGCAAACCGCTTGCAGGAGGCTGGCGCGCACGTCATGTACGGCGTGGTCGGCTACAAGACCCACGCCAAGCTGACGCTGATCGTACGCCGCGAGGAAGAAGGCATACGCCGCTACTGCCATCTGGGTACCGGCAACTACCATCCGCGCACCGCACGTACTTACACCGACTACGGGCTGTTCACCTGCGATGAAGCCATTGGCGCCGACGTGCACGAGATTTTCCTGCAGCTGACCAGTCTGACGCAGCTGCCGCGGTTGCGCCGGCTGGTGCAGGCGCCGTTCAAGCTGCACGACACGATGCTGGCGCTGATCGAGAACGAGGCCGCGCACGCCCGCGCCGGCAAGCCGGCCCGCATCATCGCCAAGCTCAATGCGCTGGTGGAACCGCACATCATCGAAGCCTTGTATGCCGCATCCTGCGCCGGCGTGCGCGTCGATCTGATCGTGCGCGGCATCTGCGCGCTGCGGCCCGGCCTGCCCGGTGTCTCGGAGAACATCCGCGTCCGCTCCATCATCGGCCGCTTCCTGGAACATTCGCGCGTGTACTGTTTTGAAAACGGCGGCAGGAACCAGCTGCTGATGTCCAGCGCCGACTGGATGGAGCGCAATTTCTTCCGTCGCATTGAAGTGGCTTGTCCGGTGCTGCGCGCGCCGCTGCGCAACCGGATCCGCGCCGATCTGGAAGCCTATCTGGTGGACAACACCAACGCCTGGCTGCTGCTGCCCGATGGCAGTTATCGCCGCGCACAGAGCGATGGCGCGCCGCGCGACGCACAGGCCGAACTGCTGGAGCGCTATGCCGCGGCGGCGCGGCTGCCCGAGTAAACCCGCAGACGAATGCCGACCGGCCGCAGGAAGGCTATTTCCTGCTGCAGATCCTCGACCGTCAGTGGATGTTCACGCAGCCAGCGCGCCGGGAAACGCAACTCAAGTGTGCGCGACCGCGCCGTCAGTCCGATGTCGGGCAATGGACTGGTGCTGCGCCCACGATGCAGCACCACCGCGAGACGCAGCAGAACGATCAGCAAGATCGCCAGCTTGTCCCACGGCGGAATCAGGTCTTCGCTGCCTTCCAGCACCAGCTTGCGGCGATGCCCCCCCACCAGGCAGGCCAGCAGCAACTGCTCTTCGCGGCCGAAGCCCGGCATGTCGGCGTTCTGCAGCAGGTAAGCGCCATGCCGGTGATAGCCGCTATGGGCAACATCGAGGCCGATTTCATGCAGCCGCGCCGCCCACTGCAGCGCCAGCTCGGCCTGATGGCTCTCCAGGTGCCAAGCGTTCTGTACCTGGGACAGAAACTCCAGCGCCGTCGCCTCGACCCGCGCCGCCTGCTCGATATCGACGTGAAAACGCTTCTGCATCGATGCCACGGTACGCTCGCGCGGATCCGCGGCCGCCGTCAGACGGCCGACCATGTCATAGAGCAGCCCATCGCGCAGCGCGCCGTCGGCAAAGCGCATCTGATTGATCTTCAGCGCATCGAACAGCTCGGCGAGAATGGCCACGCCACCGGGAAACACCGGCCGTCGTTCGTCCGTTACCGCCAGCAGCCTGATGGCACGCACGTGACCGGCGTCCCCGATCAGTTCAAGCAGGTTTTTCAAGCCGCGCGCAGTGATGGCCGTGGCGCCGGGATCGAGCTCGCGCAGGCTCTCACCGATGGCGCGCACGGTGCCGGAACTGCCCAGTGCCTGTTCCCAGCCGCGGCGCAGAAAAGCCGCCTGCACGGGTTCCAGTTCCACCTGCGTGGCCAGGCGCGCGCGCTGCAGCCGCTTGACCGAAATCTTGCCGTCATCGAAATAACGCTGGCTGAGGCTGACGCAGCCCACGTTCAGGCTGGCCAGCTCCTGCGATTCAAAGCCCTCACCGATGATGATTTCCGTACTGCCGCCGCCAATATCCACTACCAGACGGCGTCCATTCTCGGCCGGCATGGTATGCGCGATGCCTGAATAGATCAGGCGCGCTTCTTCCATGCCCGAGATGATTTCGATGGGATGGCCCAGCGCATCGCGCGCGCGTTCGAGAAAGGCTTGTTTGCGGCGCGCCACGCGCAGGGCGTTGGTGCCTACTACGCGCACATCGCGCGCATGCATGTCGCGCAGCCGCTGCCCGAAGCGTTCCAGGCAGGCTAATGCCCGGCTGGCGGCGTCCTTGTCGAGACGTCCGTCGTCGCCCATTCCCGCACCCAGCCGCACCATCTCGCGCAGCCGATCAATCACCACCAGCTGGCCGTGCGTATAGCGCGCCACCACCATGTGGAAACTGTTGGAGCCAAGATCGACCGCCGCCAGGACCTCGGGAACGGCGCGCGACGCGCGGGGCACTGGATCAGGCGGCGGTAAACGAGGAGCCGCAACCGCAGGTGGTCGCGGCATTGGGATTGCGGATCACGAACTGCGCGCCGTCGAGGCCCTCGCGAAAATCGATCTCCGCGCCGCCCAGGTACTGCACGCTCATCGGATCGACCAGCAGCCTGACGCCGTGGTTCTCGATGCAGGTATCGCCTTCCTGCTGCTGCTCGTCGAACTCGAACCCGTATTGCAGGCCGGAGCAGCCGCCGCCCTGCACGAAAACACGCAACATCAGGTTCGGATTGCCTTCGCCCTCGATCAACTGGCCGACCTTGCGCGCTGCGGCATCGGTGAACAGCAGAATGGGCGTTTCATGCTGATGTGAAATTGCTTCCATGGGGCTAGTCTAGAAGCCGTGCGCAGCTCCGTCAAAGCGGCTTGGGCGGCGTCCCGGTAGCGCCCGCCGCACCTGACGAGCCATTGCGCGGCATCAATTTGCCGTTGATTTCCGCGCCCAATGCCATTTCTATGACCCCATAATGCACATTGCCCTGCACGCGGGCCCTGGCCCCGAGCACCACGCGTTCGGTGGCGACGATGTCGCCGCTGACCTTGCCATTCAGCACCACCTGCGGCGCCTCCACCGAGCCTTCGACAACACCATGCTCGCTGACTGACAGCATGGCGGGTGCGTCGGCGATGGCGCGCACATTGCCACTGATGGCGCCATCCACATGCAATCCGCCGGCAAACACCACATCGCCTTCCACCCGGGCGCTCCTGCCTATCAGCGTGTCGATGCGTGCGGCGCTCCGGTTACGTCGTTTGAACATGTACTCAATTCTCCGGATTCCACACAAAAGTCTGCCGGTAGGGGACAGCGCCCTTGCGACTCGATCGTACTTCGACCGTGACGCGCTCGGGCATGAAATCGACCGGCAATGTCAGCGGTAGTTCCATGCCAGTGTAATAACGGAAACTGAAAGGAAGCTGCCTGATGCGGGCGTCGCTGATTGACGCCGTGTCCAGGCTGACGCCGGCACCGTGCCGCTCGCCATCGACAGTGATGCCCACATTCCCGGCCACCAGTTCTTCGGAGCGCGATTCGCGATTCAGCGTGAAACGCACGGTGTAGCGACGCGCCGTGGCATCACGCACCGCAATCTGGAACTGCTGCACGCGGATCACGATGCCCTGCGCCGCCTGCGGATTCGCGATGCCGCGGTAGAACTGCAGGTCCTGCTGCGCACGCGCCAGCTGCTCCTGCAGCTCGCCGATGGTCCGCGCGACTTCAGATCGCTCGCGCACCTGCGAGCCCTGCACCTCGACGGCCGCGGCCAGCTGCACCCGCAGCTCGCGCTCCTGGTTCTGCAGCCGGCCGATCTCGTCGCGAAGTTCGGCGCGCTGCCGCGCCGCTTCCAGACCATCGAAGCCTGCCTTCTTTCTGCCCAGCTCGAAGGTCAGGTAGGCAGCCACCACCACCAGCAACACCGTCGCGGCCGCCATCAGCCAGCGGCGAACCGGCGCATAGGTGCGCACCACCAGTTTGCCGGGAATATTCAACCTGCGGCCTGCACGGCCGCCGCGGGCGAGGCAGCGTGCCACCAGCGCGGATAGGGCGGCAGGCCGTCCGCCAAGGCCAGCTTGCCCAGTTCGTGCAGGGCGCGTGTATACACCGGCCGCTTGAAATAGATCACCTCGCGTACCGGCTGCCAATAATCGACCCAGCGCCAGCGGTCGAATTCCGGTTCGTCGGTGGTATCGAACCGTATCGCTGACTCCGGCGCGCACAGTCGCAGCAAAAACCAGCGCTGCTTCTGGCCGATACAGACCGGCTTGGTGTCACGACGCTGATAGCGCACCGGCAGGCGATAACGCAGCCAGTGACGGGTCTGTCCCAGCACCGACACATCGGGCGCACGCAGCCCGATCTCCTCGCGAAGCTCGCGGAACAGCGCATCCTCGGCACCTTCACCACGCCGCACGCCGCCCTGTGGAAACTGCCAGCCGCGTCCGCCGCAGCGGCGGGCGATGAAGACACGACCGGCATCATTCATCAGCACGATGCCGACGTTGGCGCGAAATCCGTCACGGTCGATCAGATCACTCATGGCCGGACTGTTTTACCCGTCCCCCATCCCGCGCTCAAGGTCAGCGACGGCAATACGCGAGACGCCGCACGATCAGGCCCGGCTGGCGTTCAAGGTGCGGCGGCCCTGGGTGTATTCCTGTCCCCGCGTCATCAGCGCGGTGAACCGCTGCTGATCACCCCTGGCCACTGCCTCACGCAGCTCCTCCACTGCGCGACTGAGCGCATTGAGCGATTCAGCGCCAAATTCGTTGAGCCGCTGGATCTCGAAATACAGCCCGGGACTTTCCCGGGCCACTTCGCTGGCAATGTCGAACTGCGCATCGAAGGTGGTGCTGGACAGCTGCACCAGTCGCGGCGCCGATTCGCCGCTGTTGGCGAGCGCGGTGAAAAACGCAATGTTGACCGCATGCGACAGGCCGAGCACATAGGCAATCAGGCGATCGTGCTGATCCAGGTCCATCACAGTCTGCTCAGCCATGGTAGGTACAAACAGCGCCTGCGCCGCCGCCAGCGCTGCGGGCACGCCCAGGTCGATGAAGATCACATGCCGTCCCGACAGCAGCTCGGTGCTGGGACCGAACATCGGATGGAGCGATGTGACCTTGACGCCGGCAGTCTTCAGCGCCTCGAGTCCGCTGCGCAACGGGGTCTTCAGCGATCCCACATCAAACACCACACCGGGCGGACGTCGCTGCGCCAACTGCTGCAGGATGCCATTGGTAGCGCCGAGCGGCGTCGCCACCACGATGAAATCATGGCCCAGGTCGGATTGCCGCCAGTCGCTGATGATGTTCGCACCCGGCGCGGCCAGCGGATCGGCAATCTCCACCGCGAAACCCTGCGAAGCGAGGAACTGCGCGAACCAGCCGCCGATCTTGCCAGCGCCGCCGATCACCAGCGCGCGCCGGCCACTGCCCGCGCCGTGCGCCGCCATGCTGGCCTGCTCCTGGGTGGTCAGCGAGGTGCGGATCAGCAGCCGCATCACCCCCTCCGCGATATCGGGCGACACGCCCAATTCGGCAGCACTGGTACGGGCACCCAGGATGACATCGCGCTCGCGCGCGTAATCCCGGGTGGGATAACCGGTGGAGCGTTTGACGCGGGCGATCTCCCGGGCCGTCGACTGGCGTTCGGCAATCAGCTCGATCAGACGGCGGTCAAGGCCGTTCAGGTGCAGACGCAGCTCATCAAGAGTCATGGGATGCTCGGATGGGAGAACCGTGTGCTGTTGTAGCGAGCGTCCCGGCTGCTGACAAGTGTGCGGGCCGGCAAAACAGCCGGCCCGCACTGCCCGAACGCCGCTGCGCATACTGTCAAAGGGGTACAGCGGCAGGCTCGGCTACAGAATGCCCGCACGTGGCTGAACCGCGGCTGAAGACCCGTTCGCTCATCGCTTACCATGCGTTCATGCTCTGGCACAGCGAACATCTGCCCGATCCCCTGCCTGCCGAACCGCTGCAGCTGGCCGCCGGCTGGCTGGCCGACGCGGTAAAACGCGCGCAGCAACCCAATCCCAATGCCATGGTGCTGGCCACCACCGACGCCGGCGGCCGACCCTCGGCGCGCGTGGTTCTGTGCAAGGAAATCGTGCCGCAACCAGGCTATCTGACCTTCTACACCAACTATCAGTCCCGCAAGGGACGCGAGCTGGCCGCCAATCCGCGCGCCGCCATCGTCATGCACTGGGATCATCTGCACCGCCAGCTGCGCATCGAAGGCCAGGTGCTGCAGGCCGATGCGGCCAGCAGCGACGCCTATTTCGCCAGCCGCAACTGGCAAAGCCGCCTCGGCGCCTGGGCCAGCCAGCAAAGCCAGCCCATCGCCTCACGCGCCGAACTGCTGCAGGCGGTGGCGCGTACGGCGCTGAAGTTCGCACTGCCCGCGCCCACCGGCGACGCACAGCAGACCGATCCGGGCCAGCGCATTCCGCGACCGCCACACTGGGGCGGTTACCGGTTGTGGGCCGATGCGGTGGAACTGTGGGTGGAGGGCAGCGCACGCATCCATGATCGCGCGCGCTGGAGCCGGGAGCTGCAACCAGCTGCCGGCGGCTTCGTGCCCGGACCCTGGTCAGCCACCCGACTGCAGCCCTAGGGCCTGTCGACAATCACATGTGGCGCAACATCCGCATCACGGTATTGCTGCTGGTACTGGCAGTGGTGGCGGTTTCCGCGTGGCTGGATCGGCATCGCACCACCAGCTGGCGGCGCACGGTGTGGGTGGGCCTGTACCCGCTGAGTGCCGACGGCAGCGCGATCGGCAGCGAATACCTGAAACAGCTGCGCGAAACGGACTTCCAGCCGGTCGAGCATTTCCTCACCGATGAGTCGCATCGCCACGGCCAGTCGCTGAATCAGCCGGTCCGGCTGCTGCTGTTCCCCACTCCCGCCGCGTCACCGCCAGCGCTGCGTGCCGGCGAGGGTCGGCTGGGTACGCTGATCTGGAGCTTGAAACTGCGCTGGTATCGCTGGCGGACGCTGCGCGCATCCACCCAGCCGGCGCCGCAGATTGCGCTTTTTCTGCTCTACCACGATCCGTCGCGGCAATCAGTGCTGCCGCACTCGCTGGGACTGCAGCGTGGCCTGACCGGCGTGGTGCATCTGTATGCGGAAGCCGCGCAGGAGGCGCAGAACCAGATCGTCATCGCGCACGAGCTGCTGCATACCTTCGGCGCCACCGACAAGTACGACCTGCAGACGCTGGCGCCGGCTTGGCCCGAAGGCTTTGCCGAGCCGCAACGCCAACCGCGCTATCCGCAGTCGCTGGCCGAAATCATGGCGGGCCGCATCCCGCTCGACATGGCAGAACAGCAGATGCCGGACGATCTCGCGCAGGTGCTGGTGGGCGCGGCCACGGCGCGCGAAATCGGCTGGTTGCGTCAGTAACGCAGCGCCTCGAGCAGCGGCGCATGCAGGGCGCCATTGCTGGCCAGCACTGTGGTGGTAGCCAGCGTCACCGGTGCGCCATCGAGTTGCGTGAAGGTGCCGCCGGCCTCGCGCACGATCACGGCCAGCGCCGCAATGTCCAGAATGTTGACGTCGGATTCAACCACCGCGTCCAGCGCGCCGCGCGCCAGTAGGTGGTAGTGCACGAAATCACCATAGCCACGCAGGCGGTTGACGCGGCCGACCAGCGCGCCGAAGCGTGACCAGCCTGCAGACGATGCCGCCAGCGTCTTGAGGTTGCCGGTGGAGAGGATGGCATCGCCGACGGCGCTCACGCCGCTGACCCGGATGGGTTTGCCGTCGAGAAAGGCACCGCCACCCTCCTCGGCCCAGGCCAGCTCGCCATAGGCGGGCGCACAGGACACGCCCAGCACCAGCCGGCCGGCGCGCATCAGCGCAATCTGCGTCGAAAAAAACGGGCAATCGCGCACAAAGGACTTGGTGCCGTCGATGGGATCGACCAGCCACACATATTCGGCATCGAGGCGTTGCTGGCCGGTTTCCTCGCCATAGAAACCATAGGAGGGAAAGCGCTCGCTGAGTACGGCGCGGATGGCCTGCTCGGCCTGCACATCGGCCTCGGTGACCGGCGAGCGATCGGCCTTCAATGTAATGGCCAGATTGCGCCGGTACAGCCGCTGTATCACTGCCGATGCGGCACGCGCCGCAGCCAGTGCGGCTTGCAGTTGTGGAGATGGTTGCGGAGACGTCATGCGCTAGATGTCCGCGATTTGCTCCGGCGCGTCAAGCGTTGACTTCAACCATCGCTCTGCCTAGAGTCGCTGCGCTGTCAGGTGCTCGGGAAGCCGGTTCAATTCCGGCGCTGCCCCCGCAACGGTAAGCGAGTTCACTGCATCTTCACTGCCACTGTGCCGCGCAAGCG
>JAIBJM010000076.1 GCA_020029535.1 Gammaproteobacteria bacterium
CAGCGCGGCCGAGTTGCCGGCTTCCAGCGCGGAACCCGCGTTGAAGCCGAACCAGCCCACCCACAGCAACGCGGCGCCGACCATGGTGTGCACCAGGTTGTGCGGCGGCATGGCTTCGCGGCCGTAGCCGAGACGCTTGCCGACCACATAGGCGCCCACCAGACCCGCGACGCCGGCGTTGATATGCACCACCGTGCCGCCGGCAAAGTCCAGCGCGCCCCACTGCCACAACATGCCGGCCTTGCCGTTCATCTCGGCGACCACCTCGGCGCTGGTGTAGGCATCCGGACCCATCCAGTACCAGACCATGTGCGCAATCGGCAGGTAGCTGAAGGTGAACCACAGCGTCATGAACAGCAGCACCGCCGAGAAGCGCATGCGCTCGGCGAAGGCGCCGACGATCAGGCAGGCGGTGATGCCGGCGAAGGTGGCCTGGAAAGCCACGAATACCAGTTCGGGGATGTACACGCCCTTGCTGAAGGTCGCGGCCATCGCGAACACGCCGCCCGCGGCATCGAAGGTGCCGTTGAGGAACAGGCGGCTGAAACCGCCGATGAACTTGTTGCCTTCGGTGAAGGCCAGCGAGTAGCCGTACAGGCACCACAGCACGACGATCAGCGAGAAGCCGACCATCACCTGCATCAGCACCGACAGCATGTTCTTCGAGCGGACCAGGCCGCCGTAGAACAGTGCCAGTCCTGGAATGGTCATCAGGATGACCAGCAGGGTGGCTACCAGCATCCACGCCGTGTCGCCCTTGTTGGGCACCGGAGCGGCGGCAGCGGCCGGCTCTTCGGCAGGCGCAGCTTCAGCAGCGGCTACGGCTTCGGCGGGTGCCGCGGCAGCATCAGCTGCGGGCGGAGCCGCTTCGGTCGTTGTCGCAGCAGGTGCCGCGGCGTCCTGTGCAGCCGCCGGCAACGATTGCCAGGAAGAGAACACCAGCACTGCAAGTGCCAGCGCCCTGGCCACTGGCCCGGCACTCAACCATGGTTTCCTCTTACCATCTAGATCAATTCGCATGATTTGCGGCTCCCAGCTTCAGATTTCTTCATGTGGCGGCTTCGCCAATTTCACCGGTACGTATGCGTATGGTCTGTTCCAGATCGCCGACCATGATGCGGCCGTCACCCGTGCGACCGGTGCGGGCGATATTTGCGACCGCCTCGATCACCGGATCGACGATCGCATCATTGACAGCGATCTCCACTTTGGCCCGTGGCCCGAATTCCGCTTCAACGACCTCGGTCACCGTCACACCCTGTACGCCCAATTGGGCAATTGCGCTGCGCAGCTCTTCGAGCTTGAAGGGCCGCACGATCGCGGTGATCAGTTTCATGAGGTGCATTTCGCGATAAACCGGCCTTATTACTACGTATTCCAGCGAACATCTGGCGCGCGTATTCTTGGGCTTAACCTCGAACGGCGCTGCTGCTTAGTTGCAGAAACTGTGCCACGGGGCAGGGGCCCGGAAGCCGGCAAAGTCCCGCACCTGAGCGGCTGTGTGCACCAATCTGGAATGACAGCTGGCGCAGGATGCTCTTTTTCGGGGCAATGCCCACCGACAGCAGAGGAATGAGGCTTATGGACACCATGCGTATCGACGAGCTGTTGAAACAGCTGCTGGCCAGCGTGCCGGAAGCACTGGGAAGCGTGCGCAGCGACCTGGAACGTAATTTCCGTGCAGTGCTGCAGTCGCAGCTGCAGCGTCTCGATCTGGCCAGCCGTACCGAGTTCGAAGTCCAGGTCCGATTACTGGAGCGGGCGCGCGGCCGGATTGATCAGCTGGAGGCCGGGGTGGTTGCGCTGGAAAAGCGGGTGCACGAACTCGAACAGGAGATTCCGCCCGCATCCGACTAGCGTCCGTTCCACCAGCGTCCAAGGAGGGATGCATGGCTGTCGCCCAGGTGCTGAGTCGTGCCCGGCACGGCCTGTCGGCGCCGCTGGTACACGTCGAAGTCCACCTCGGTGCGGGTCTGCCGGGGTTCTCGCTGGTGGGCCTGCCGGCACCGGTAGTCAGGGAAAGCCGGGAGCGGGTGCGCGCCGCCATCCTGAATTCGGGTTACGACTTTCCTGCCAGCCGCATCACCGTCAATCTGGCGCCCGTGGAGTTGTACAAGGAGGGCGGACGCTTCGACCTCCCGATTGCACTGGCCTTGCTGTTGGCTTCGGGGCAGGTGCGTGCGGCCCGTACCCACCCCTTCGAGTGCTATGGCGAGCTGGGCCTCAGCGGAGAGTTGAAGTCCGTGAGTGGCCTGTTTCTGGCAGCGGTGCATGCGGCCGAAGCCGGTACTGCGCTGCTGCTGCCATCACCCAATCTGGCCGAGGTCGCGAAGGCCGGACATCGCAATTCCACTGGCTTCAGTGCGCTGCGGGAGGTGTGTGACTACCTGCAGGGGGGCGAAGCGCCGACTCAGAGTGCGGCAGACGTCGATTCAGAAATTGAACCATTAAAGAAACAAAAGTCGCCGTTTTTAGCCATACAAGGTCAATGGCGCGCTAAAAGAACCTTGCTCATCGCTGCTGCTGGCGGGCATAGCCTGCTGATGGTGGGCCCGCCAGGCAGTGGCAAGACCTTGCTGGCCACCCAGCTTCCGGCTCTGCTGCCAGCGCTTTCGCATGCCGAAGCACTGGAGGTGGCCAGTATCGCCAGCATTGCCGAAGTCAGCTTCGATCCCATGCGCTGGGCGCAACGCCCTTATCGGGCGCCCCATCACTCGGCCTCGGCCAGCGCCATCATTGGTGGCGGCCCGCGACTGCTGCCGGGTGAGGTCAGCCTGGCGCATCGCGGCGTGCTGTTCCTGGACGAGCTGCCGGAGTTCGATCGGCGGGTACTGGAAACATTGCGCGAGCCATTGGAGAGCGGTGCGGTCACGCTGTCGCGGGCCAACGGCCGGCTGGAGCTGCCGGCTGCCTTCCAGCTGGTGGCGGCGATGAATCCCTGTCCCTGCGGCTATCTGGGCGATGAATCGGGGTCGTGTCGTTGCACTCCGCGTCGTGTGGCGCAGTATCGCGGCCGCTTGTCCGGGCCGCTGCTGGATCGCATCGACCTGCGTGTCGAAGTGCCGCGCCAGATGTTTGCCGACATGCAGCAGTACCGCGACCGTGATGAAACCGCCGATCCAGTGGGATTGGTGGCCGATGCGCGGCAGCTGCAGATGAAGCGCGGCGGTGGACTGAACTGCAACATTCCCGTGCAGCGGCTGGCCGATGACTGTCCGCTGGATGCAGCGGCGCGCCGCCTCTATGAACGCAGCGTGGATCAGCTGCAGCTATCGGGACGGGGCATGCACCGGCTGCTGCGCGTCAGCCGCACGATTGCCGATCTGGCGGGGTCGGATCGCATCACGGCCGAGCATCTGGCGGAAGCCATCCAGCTGCGCCGGCCCATCGGCGCAGCGGTCTGAGCCGGTCAGCGGGACTGCGACACCATGTAGTCGACGGCGGCTTCGACCAGTTCGTCGGGCAGATCCGTGCGTCCGCCCTTGGCGGGCATTACGCCAGCCTTGCCGGTGTAACCCTCGATCGAATGCTTGTGCAGCGTGTCGATGCCGGTGGCTATACGCGGCGCCCAGGCGGTCTGATTACCAAAGATGGGAGCGCCCACCAGGCCGGCCATGTGGCAGGTCTTGCACACGGCTTCATACAATGCCGGGCCGTCCTTCGGCACTTCAAGCACGATGGCTGCGCCGGATGCCGGCCCCTGCATGACCAGCGCTGAATTGTCCCGGCCGACCACCGCAATGCGGGTCAGCGGCTTGACCCGCTCTCCAACGCTGTTCTGGTACAACGGATCGGCATAGGTTTCCGGTTCCTGCGTACGCCCGGCCACGGCGCGCGAGAACACCAGCAGCAGGATGGCCACCGCCACCAGCAAACCAATGACCAGACTGAAAGTATTGAAGAAATGGGTGTCTTGCTTGCTCACGATCCGGATCCGGCAACTGGAAACGGCGCGAAGTATAGCGGGTGAAATTTTGGCGCGCCCGGCGGGATTCGAACCCACGACCCCTGCCTTCGGAGGGCAGTACTCTATCCAGCTGAGCTACAGGCGCGTTGGCGCGGCAATTTACAGCCAGCCGCGGCGTTTGAACAGCAAATAGGGCACCAGCGAGGACACCAGCATCATGCCCAGCGCAGCCAGGAATCCCCAGGATTCATGCGCCCAGGGAATGTGCTCGAAATTCATGCCGTAGATGGCGCCGACCACCGAGGGCGGCAGCAGGAAGACGGTTACCACCGAGAAGATCTTCAGGATGTTGTTCTGGTCGATATTGATCATGCCCAGCGTCGCGTCCAGCACGAATGAGACATTGTTGCCGAGGAACGAGGCGTAGTCGCCCATGGCCACCACGTCGCGCGACAGCGTGCGCAGCCGGCTGCGTACTTCGTTGCTCAGCGTGAAATTGCCGGTCTGTTGCACGAAGGCCAGCATGCGTCCAAGGCTGACCAGACTCTCGCGCACCTTGGCGATCAGTTCGCCGTTCTGGCCGACGCGCTCCAGCACCGCGCGGTAATTGCGCGCCAACCGGCCGCGCCGGGCGCCGCGTCCGGCGAACACACCGGCGGAAATATCGTCCAGGTCGGTGCTGACGCGCTCGATGACGTCTGCGACGCGGTTGACAATGGCTTCGGTGATGCCGGCCAGCACCGCGACATGCGTATTGCAGTTCAGTGGATGACGCTCGGCATAGGTCGAGTAGCGACGGAAGGGCAGTGCATCGGCATAGCGATTGGTCACCAGCCGACCATCTTTCAGGATGAACGTGACCTGGGCGTTCCGCGGCAGATCGGTATCGAGCCGGGTCACGATGGTGGTGGTCAGATATAGACCGCCATTCTCCTCATAGAGCCGGTTGGAGGATTCGATCTCGCGCATTTCCTCGCGCGTGGGCACATCGATCGAGAGCAGCGCTTCGACGGCGCGTTCCTCTTCCGGCGTGGGCTCGTACAGATCGAGCCACAGCGCCGCCTGCAATGTCTCGGCACTGGCGTCGCGTCGCACCAGTCCGCCGGCTTCGAGTAAGTAGACGTTCAGCATCGATGCGCGAGCCGCGGCATCGTCGCGGCGCGGTCAGCGGCGCTTCTCACTGGCAGCCAGATCGTTGATCAGGCTGATCAGGTTTGCCGGGCCGCCGGCCATGCCCACATCACTGACGTACTTGCCGTTGATGACAACCAGTGGCACGCCTTCCACCTGGTAACGGCGTGTCAGATCGGCGGCCTGCTGCAGTTTGGTCTGCACCGTGAATGACTGGAAGGCCTTGGTGTAGTCGCTCTCGCTGATGCCATTGGCTTTTGCGAACGCCACCTGCTGACGAAGTGTTTCGGCGTCATCACCGTTGGCTGCCAGCGGCTTGCCGTTACGCTGGATTTCTTCGAATGCCTTCTGATGCAGGGCGTCGAGTTTGCCCAGCGCCTGCAGCGTGTAGAACATCTGCGCGTGGGCGCGGTGCACGGGTCCCCAGATCACCGGCAGGCGCACGAACTCGATGCCTGCGGGCTGATTCTTCAGCCAGCTGGTGACGAAAGGCTCCAGTGAATAGCAGTGCGGGCAGCCATACCAGAACACTTCAACCACTTCGACCTTGCCGGGGCTGACATTGGTGGGCTGTGCCGGCACCAGCGGACGATAGTGTTGGCCTGCCACCCAGCGTCCCGCCGGCAGCTTGCCTTCGGGCGACAGCGCGGCGATGCGTTCCAGCGCTGAATCGCTGCGGCTGGTTTCGGCATCGATCTCGGTGCTTTCCTGTCCGGCTGCAATGGGTGCATCGGTCGCGGCCGTTGCCGGTGCGGTGGTGGTCGGCGCCGCGGCAGGGGGGGCTGAGGCCGGTGCCGGTTCGCGCGCACAGGCGCCCAGGCTCAGCATCAGCGCAATCGCGGCAAGTGTGTATCGCATGGATTTGCTCCCGGAATTAACAGTCTCAGCGCAGGCCCTGGATGAAAGCAGCCAGATTGCGGAAGTCGTCCTCGGTCAGCCGGCTGGCGATCGTGCGCATGATCTCGGCATTCTCGCCGCCCGCGCTGACGCCTTTCTCGTTGCTGGTATAGCGGGTTTGCGCATGGAAATTACGCAGCTGTTTGGCGGTGTACACCGCATGCTGGGCGCGCAGGGCCGGATAACCCGAGGTGGGCGTACCCGCGCCCGTGGGGCCGTGGCAGGCCGCGCAGGCCGGAATCTGCCGGGTGCGATCGCCATGCAGATAGAGCTTGCGGCCCGCTTCCCAGAACTCGGCGTCGGCTTCAAGGCCGGCCGGCGTCTGTGCGGCGTAGTAGGCGGCAATGTCTTCGATGTCCTGGTCGGTCAGCGTGGCGGCCATCGGTGGCATCAATGCGACGGTGGCATCGCCGGGCGGTCCGGTGCGCTTGCCGTCGTGATACAGATGCAGCTGTTTGGCGATGTAAGCGGCGTTCTGGCCGGCGAGGCTCGGCCACTCGGCATTGACGCTGTTGCCATTCGCGCCGTGGCAGGCCAGGCAGGTGGTGGCCTTGGTGGCGCCATCCGCTGCGGACCCCTTGGACCATGAAACCGGTGCGGCGGTTGCGATGGCGAGCGCGAACAGGGACAGGCGAAGCGACAAGGTCATTTCAGTCGGACTCCAGCAAATGGTTTTGCAAGGCGGGCGGCCCGCACAAGCGGCGGAATTGTACACTACGGCCCCGCAGCGCCATTTGCCGTCCATGCAGTCGCAAGCTTGAGCCACTATCCCCACGCCGCATTCCTGACCAGCGCCGCGCATCACCGGCAGTTTCCGCTCGACATCGGCGCTGAAGTGGCCTTTGCGGGACGATCCAACGTCGGCAAATCCAGCGCCATCAATACCATTACTACCCGCAAGGGACTGGCACGCATCAGCAAGACACCGGGGCGCACGCGGCTGCTGAATTTCTTCGAGCTTGGCGAGCAGCAGCGGCTGGTTGATCTGCCTGGCTATGGCTATGCCCAGGCCAGCGCGGCCGAACGCGCCACCTGGGCGCCGATGATCGAAGCGCTGGCGCAGCGTTCTTCACTGCGGGGTCTGTTCCTGATCATCGATGCGCGTCGGGGTGTGCTGGAAGGCGATCGTGAGCTGCTGGCCTGGGCGGCCGGCAGTCATCGGCCGGTGCAGGTGCTGTTGTCCAAAGCTGACAAGCTGAAGCGGGCGGAGCTGGCACGGGCCGTGGCCACGGCCAACGCCGAACTGGCGGGCCAGGCAGCAATACTGCCCTTCTCATCGATCAGCGGATTGGGAATGGAGCAGGCCCGGGCGCGATTGGACGAATGGCTGGGATTCGCATAAAAATTACCCCGGTGGTTCTCCTGTCAGGGGTGAACCACCGGGGCAGACTAACCCGGTAGAGGTCTCGATTCTCCGGGTACCCGCTTAGGGAGGACAGCGGGGAGTGCTTGGGGGACACTCACACGAATAGAGTCGGGCGGTCCCCGGAAGTTCCGCCCGACTCAAAAAAAATGCTGAATTGAATCAGCCAGTTAATTTGTCGTTTGTTGCAAATTTGCTACAGGAAGGTCCAGGCGGCACCCAGCGACAACAAGCTCAGGTGATTCGAACCGGCGACGTCGAACCGCTCATATTCCAGCCGAGCCGAGAAGCTGGCGAAACGCAGTTGCAGACCAATGCCATAGGCCAGGTCGGTGCCGCTGTCGTCGCCGAAGTTCAGCGCATCGCGCGGATCGGCTGACCAGCGCGATACGCCCACTTTGCCGTACACATCCACCAATGCAGGCAGCGGCAGATAGCCGATCAGGAAGGCGCCAAACGCATCGTGGTCGAGGCTCCCGACCGCGGATTCCGCCTTGCCGAAGTTCACATACTCCACCTCGGCGCCGAGCAGATCTATTGGCCGGATTCCCGCGAACACCTTGTAGCCCGAAGCCGAGTCGTCAAATTGGAAATTGCCGATGCGCACGTCGGATCGTGACTGCCCCAGCGCGCCACCCAGAAAAAAACCGTTGTCGGCACTGAAGGCGCTGGAACAGCCCAACAGACCGGCAAGGGTCATCGACACGGTTCTCAACGGAAATTTTCTCATCGCAATACTCCTGCTCCGATACGATCCTGATGATGCAGGATTCGCCCGAGCTGCGGCAGGCCATACAACTGGAAAAATTTGGCCAGTTGTGTCGGACATTGCCGCAATCCATTGGTTTCGGGGTGATATTGCAGCTGGTGTGCGTGGCGGTGCTGTGGAGCAGCCAGCAGACCACGCTGTTGCTGTCCTGGCTGGCCGCGCATTCTGCGCTCAGTGCCTGGCGGTTGATCGGGATGCGCCGCTACCAGCGCTTGCAGCGCTCGGATCCGGATGCGGCTTTGCGCATGGTGCCGTTCATCCGCGTTGGCTGTCTGGCCTCGGGGCTGATGTGGGGCCTGCTGTCGATGGTTGCCTACCCGCAGGACGATGCGCGGATACCGCTGTTCGTTACCTTCGTGTCGGCGGGTGTCACGGCCGCCGGCTGCATGGCCATGGTTTCCGATCTGATCTGTGCGCTGTCATTCCAGCTGGCGGTGTTTGCCGTGATGGTCATCCGGCTGGTCGGCATCGAAGAGGGCTCCATCTACCTGGGCATGGGCCTGACGGCACTGCTGTACACGGTGTTCATGGTTGCCTGGACCATCCGCATCAACCGCAATGCCATCAATGACATCCGGCGCCGGCTGGACGCGGCGCGGCGCGAGCAGCAGCTGCAGCAGCGTGAAGCCCGCTATCGCGAGCTGGCACATCACGACGCGTTGACCGGCCTGCCGAACCGCCTGGCGCTGCAGGCCCAGCTGCCGGAGCTGCTGGCGAAGGCGGCGGCGCAGGACTCGGGCGCGGCGGTGATCTATCTCGATCTGGATCATTTCAAGGACATCAACGACTCGCGCGGTCATCGTTGCGGCGATCACCTGCTGGCCACCGTCAGTGCGCGCCTGCGCGAATGCGTGGGGCCGGATGATCTGGTGGTGCGCATGGGTGGTGACGAGTTCATCGTCGCGACGCTGGATTTGCGTCGCCCGGACAGCGTGGAGCTGTTGGCGCGACGGCTCGCAGCCTGCATCGAGGCGCCGGTGACCCACGAGGACGATCTCCTGCAGAGCAGCGCCAGCATGGGCATTGCGCTGTTCCCGGAACATGGCAGCGAAGGCGACACTCTGCTGCAGCACGCCGACATTGCGCTTTACCAGGCCAAGGCCGAGGGTCGACGCAACCACAAGCTGTACACCCGGCACATGAGCGTGGTGTTCAGCGAACGCATCTTCCTCGAGAAGGCGTTGATGCGTGCATTGGCCAGCGATCAGCTGTTCGTCGAATACCAGCCGCTGGTGGATCTGGGCACCGGCCGGCTGAGCGGCTTCGAGGCGCTGCTGCGCTGGCGGCATCCGGAGCGCGGACTGGTGCCGCCGCTGAACTTCATTCCGATCGCCGAGCATTGCGGACTGATCGATGCGCTGGGCGAATTGGTGTTGCGCCAGATTTGCCGCCAGATGCGGCGCTGGCAGGCCGATGGCGCCGCGCTGCTGCCAGTGGCGCTGAATGTCTCGCCCCGGCAGTTCGAAGGCGGGCGCCTCGGCGAGCTGCTGCTGGCAGTGTGCACCGAACACCAGATTCCACCGACGCTGCTGCAGATCGAGATCACCGAAACGGCGCTGATGAAGGAAGGGCGCGAGGCGGCCCACACGCTGGCCATGCTGCGCAACCTGGGCGCGACGGTGATGATTGACGATTTCGGTACCGGTTTTTCCAGTCTCAACCAGCTCAAGCGGCTGTCGATCGACGGCCTGAAGATCGATCGCAGCTTCGTGCGCGACATGCTGGCCGATGAGCGCGACGCGGCGATTGTCAGCGCCGTGATCGGCATTGGCGCGAGCCTGGGCGTCAGCGTGCTGGCCGAGGGAGTGGAGTCGAACCTGCAGGCGCAGCGGCTGCGTGCGCTGGGCTGCCAGTTTGCACAGGGCAATTTCCTGCATCCGCCGGCCTCCGGCGAGCACTGCCTGGGATTGCTGCAACAGGCAGGGCGGGGTGAGCTGCTGTGGCAGGCGCAGCCACAGTCTATGCGTGCAGGCACTGTGTCTCTGACCTGAATTCCTGCCTCGACAGAGACGATCTGGTCCCGGGTTCCCGTGCGCTGTACGTTACGCGTCATGAAATCCGTACTGCTTCGCTGTGGATTGCTGTGCGTGCTGGCGCTGGCTGGCTGCGCGACCACTCCGCGTACTGCCGATGTACCCGATACCTATGTGGCGCGCCTCGCAGCTCTGGCGCTGCTGCAGACCTTGAATGCCGAACTGCTGAGCCACGACAGCGCCACCGCAACGCTGGAGCGCTGGCGCGCGGATCATCAGATCGCCGACGCGGCGCGCATCGTGGCCGAGCGCGTGACCGGTGCCGATGTATCGCTGACTGAAGCGCAGCGCGCAATGCTGCGCATCGATGCCGCGGAACCGGTGCGCTACCGCCACGTGCGGCTGCGCTGCGGGACGGTGGTGCTGTCGGAAGCCGACAACTGGTATGTGCCATCGCGACTGACGCCGGCGATGAACGAGCAGCTCGATCGCACCGACACGCCGTTCGGCCGTGTGGTGCAGCCGCTGAATTTCCAGCGCCGCACACTGTCCGCGGAATTGCTGTGGCAGCCGCTGCCGGCGGGCTGGGAAATGCAGCGCACCGGTGCCGATCATCCAGGCAGGCCGCTGGTGATTCCAGATCGTGTGTTGGAACATCGCGCGCTATTGACGATCGAGGGCGGCACGCCGATCAGCCTGGTGGTGGAAACCTACGCCGGCGCGACGCTGCGGTTGCCGCATCGCCAACGCTGACGCAGCCAGAATACGCTGCTTTGAATCGCAGCAGCGCATGGTTGGGCGACGTCGTATTTGTCCATCTGTTCATGGTGAGTCAGCCACGTGCCATCTTGGAGACAGCAAAACTGTCTTCCAGCATCTGAAACCGGACAATCTCGCCGTTGGCGACGGTGAGCACGATGGCGAAGTCCGTCGTGACGACCTTGTCGTTTCGCTTGAACTTTGATGCAAGCGACCCAAGTATCACTGCTCGGTTGTCGCCGGCTAGAATGTCGTGAACCTCGAAACTGATCCGCTCGATCATGGCGCGCGAGTCACGAACGAAATCGGTGATGGCGGCTCTACCTGACTTGTGGCCGATCCAGGGCAGGACGCCGGTATCGCCCGCTATTTCCCACTCCAAAGTTTCGCTGAACAGCTTGGCGATTTCGGTCGGTTCAGCGCCGCTGCCCATGCGGCCGAGAAAGTCCTGCGCAAGATGAAGGGTTTCGTTCTGACTCATGGGTATCTCATGTTTTGTATGTGTGCATGTCCCCGCCTCACGCTACCCTTGCACGCGCGTGCGTTTCGCACGTCGCGTGCAAAGGCTTGTTGGGCTGCACTATGGTAGCTGCGCACATAAAGCCTCGAACGCCCTTGTGAAGTCACGAAGGTACTGTTCCACGACGAAGAAATATCGCCCTCCCTCCTCGCCAAGTGCCACACTGCGCGCACGTGCTGCGCGCATGCAATTACGCAGTCTTTCTTCACGTAATACTCGTGTGCAAGGCCGCAGCGGAAAATCTTGTAGACATTGATGCTGCCGAGGAGATTTTTATAGTCTGGGCCAAGGCTCTCAAAGAATGAGTTGAAATTTTTCCTTGAGTTGTTGTCCGAGAAGTCGTTGTTCTTGAGACGACCCGCGAACTCTGTATAGGAGAGCAAGGCTAGCGCCGCGACAAAGTTTCCTCCGCCGCTTGGCACACTGGCGAGTCTGAGTCCAATGCGACCCAACGTTCGCTCCGATGCGTCCGCCAATGCGACTTCCCGTGCGATATCGGCAGCAATGAACAATGACGCTTGCTTGATCGCTGACTTATCCATGGTGATCTTGTGCTAGTTCAACTTCTATTTATGCCGCATAAAGCGGTTCTTGTTCTGCGACATCTTGCCCGTATAACGCGGCTTGGCGGGGGCGTAATCATCTGTATTGAATAGAGCACAGCCTTGTTATGCGGTCAAACGCGCACAACGGACGGTTGCATACTGCCCGCAACGGCGCTGACGGGATGGGCTGGGCACAGGCGTGTCGGGCGCCGAGCGACGGCCGATCAGCGCGGAGCAATGGTTTACCTTTGCGACGCGCCGGCCGGCGCGAGGGACCGCCATTGAAAAGCCGCAGGCTTTTCAATGAAGCGCGCCCGACCCAGCCTGTGCCCAGCCCATCCCGTCAGCACCGTTGAGGATCAGTGCGCCTCGTCCCAATTGAGCCCACTGCCCACATCAACCTTCAACGGCACCCTGAGCTCCGCCGCCGCCGCCATCAGCTGACTGATGATGTGGCCCGCGCTTTCCACCTGTGCGTCCGGAACTTCGAACACCAGTTCGTCGTGCACCTGCATGATCAGGCGGATCGGTGAGTCGCCATCGCGCAGCCAGGTATCCACGGTAATCATGGCGCGCTTGATGATGTCGGCGGCGGTGCCCTGCATGGGCGCATTGATGGCGCTGCGCTCGGCATACTGTTGCAGCTGGCGATTGCGCGAGCGGATATCGGGCAGATACAGACGGCGGCCGAACACGGTTTCCACATAGCCGTCGCGCTTAGCGCGTGCGCGCGTCTCGTCCATGTACTGCTTCACGCCCGGATAGCGCGCGAAATAGCGTTCCACGTAACTGGCCGCCG
>JAIBJM010000077.1 GCA_020029535.1 Gammaproteobacteria bacterium
CGACACAGTTGCGGCCGGTCAGAACCGGCTCGGGGGACCGACATGGCAGCGATGGCGAGCGGCGAACATCACCGGAGCGGAGCAGCGCGTACGCGTGCCCGCGGGAAGCTGAAGCAGGAAGCAGCAGTAGTGGAAGCCGAACGCGAGCAGGGAGCCCGCGTCGATCTTGGCTGTCTGCCGCGGCTGCTGGGCTACAACCTGCGGCGTGCACATCAGAACTCGTGGCGCACCTACGTCGGCATGATCGGCGAGAGCAACCTCCGTCCCGGGTTGTTCAGCTTGCTGGTGCTGGTGCGCTCCAACCCCGGCATCGCGCAGATCGAGCTGGGTACTCATCTGGGCGTCGACAAGGCCAGCATCGTTGCGCTGCTGGACCGTCTGGAGCGAGCCGTGCTGATTGAGCGACGTCGCTCAACGCGCGACCGGCGCCGGCAAGGCATCTACCTGACCAGCAACGGCGCAAAACAGCTGGAAGACCTGCTGGTGCAGGTGCGTCTGCTCGAAAAGCAGATGGCCAGCCGCTACACCAGGGCCGAGCTGGAGCAGTTCCTGTCGCTGCTGCAGCGCATGTATCTCTAGGGCCGCTTGCCCAGCAGATCCACCAGTTCGGTGGTCAGCGGTTTCATGAACCAGCTGGCTTCGGGCATAGCCGACACCTCGATCCCGCGGCTGCGCAGCGCATCGGCAACCACCGGACCGATGGCTGCCACCTGTGCCTGGCCCAGCGCGCTCCGCACCAGATCCTCGGTGCCCACCTTGAACAGCCGTTCGACCTGCGCCTTGCTGGTGAAGGCAATCGCGTCGACACCGCCGTCGGCCATCCTTTGCAGCAGTTCACGCACCGTGCCATCAGCCGACGCGTCGCCGTATACATAGGGGGCCACTGGCAACGCCTGCGCTCCGGCCTGCTGCAGGAATTCCATCAGCGGCAGATTGGGTTCGCTGCCGTACAGCTGGACTCCGATCCGGCGGCCCTGCAGATCCAGCTCGCGCAAGGTTTCGATGATTCCACCGGTGGTGGGTATAGCGGCTTCAACGTCGGGCGCCAGGCCCAGCTGCCGCAACGCCCGTGCCGGCTTCGGCCCCCGGGTTATCCGTCGCACACGCGCCAGCGCAGCAACAAAGGCCGCGCGCAGCGCAGGATCGTGCCGTTCGCAGCATCCCAGCAGACGGCGCAGGCCTTCGCCGGTCAGAAGGATCAGGTCATCACAGCCGCCGGCGCTGAACTGACGCAACCATTCAAGTACCGGCAGCGGATCGGGCGCATCGGCGATGCTGATCAGCGGATAGCGCAGCACGTGAGCGCCGCGACGTTCCAGCAACGCGGCGAACACGTCCAGTTCGCGCGATTCGGCAATGGCGATGACCCGGTCTGCCAGCTCTGCTTGCGTCACAATGATTCCGTCCCTTCCATGGCCAATCTGAATAAAGACATATCCACGCGGAAACTATAGAATTTCGCGCCATTTTCAGCATCGGTAAAGCATTCCAGAATGAGCAGGCTGTCCCATCTCGAGCGCCTCGAAGCCGAGAGCATTCACATCATGCGCGAGGTGGTCGCCGAGTGCGAGCACCCGGTGATGCTGTACTCGATCGGCAAGGACAGCTCGGTGATGCTGCACCTGGCGCTCAAGGCCTTCCATCCGGCGCGCCCGCCATTCCCGCTGCTGCACATCGACACCACCTGGAAGTTCCGTGAAATGATCGCCTTCCGCGATGAGACCGCACGGCGCCTGGGTATGGATCTGATCGTGCACGTCAATCCCGACGGAGTGGCCATGGGTATCAATCCGTTCGTGCATGGCTCCGCGGTGCACACCGATGTAATGAAAACCCAGGGACTGAAGCAGGCGCTGGATCGCTACAACTTCGATGCGGCCTTCGGCGGTGCGCGCCGCGACGAGGAAAAGTCGCGCGCCAAGGAGCGCGTGTTCTCGATCCGTTCGGCCCAGCATCGCTGGGACCCGAAGCGGCAGCGGCCCGAGCTCTGGCAGCTGTACAACGCGCGCAAGAACAAGGGCGAAAGCATCCGCGTTTTCCCCTTGTCGAACTGGACCGAACTGGATATCTGGCAATACATCTACCAGGAGAAAATTCCCATCGTGCCGCTGTATTTCGCCCGGCCGCGACCCGTGGTGGAGCGCGATGGGGCGCTGATCATGGTCGACGATGAACGCATGCCGCTGGAACCCGGTGAAAAGCCGCAGCTGCGCAAGGTGCGTTTCCGCACGCTGGGCTGCTATCCGCTGACCGGAGCCATCGACAGCGACGCCGAGACCTTGCCGGGCATCATCGAGGAAATGCTGGTCGCTACGACTTCAGAGCGCCAGGGACGGGTCATCGACCGTGATTCAGGCGCTTCGATGGAAAAGAAGAAGCAGGAAGGATATTTCTGATGCGCGCCGGCCAGAGTGGTGGACACGGTGATGTCATCGCCTATCTCGAAGCACAGGGTCGCAAGGATCTGCTGCGCTTCATTACCTGTGGCAGTGTGGACGATGGCAAGAGCACCCTGATCGGTCGGCTGCTGTACGAATCGCGCATGCTGTTCGAGGATCAGCTGGCGGCGCTGGAAAGCGACTCGAAGAAGGTGGGCACACAGGGCGGTGAACTGGATTTCGCGTTGCTGGTCGACGGCCTGGCCGCCGAACGCGAGCAGGGCATTACCATCGACGTGGCTTACCGTTTCTTTGCCACCGAAAAGCGCAAGTACATCGTCGCCGACACGCCCGGCCACGAGCAATACACGCGCAACATGGTCACCGGCGCGTCCACCGCCGATCTGGCGGTGATCCTGATCGATGCGCGCAAGGGCGTGCTGACGCAGACGCGTCGGCACAGCTACCTGGTGTCACTGCTGGGTATCCGCCGCGCGGTGGTCGCCATCAACAAGATGGATCTGGTGGGCTATTCCGAGCAGGTGTTCCGTGACATCGAGGCTGCCTACCGCGTTTTCGCGGCACAACTGGGTCTGCAGGACATCGTCTGCATACCGGTGTCCGCGCTGCGCGGCGACAACATCGTCGAGGCCGGCAGCGGCATGCCCTGGTACCGCGGCCCCACATTGATGCAGCACCTGGAGATCGTGCCGGTGGACGCGACGCTGGCGGATCAGCCGTTCCGCTTGCCGGTGCAATGGGTCAACCGGCCCAACCAGGAATTCCGCGGCTTTGCAGGTCGTGTGGCCGCCGGCACGTTGCGTCCCGGCGATGCCGTGGTTGCGCTGCCGTCCGGCAACTCCAGCCGCGTGGCCCGCATCGTCACAGCGGGCGGCGATCTGCCGGCCGCTGTGGCCGGCCAGTCGGTGACCGTGACGCTGGAAGATGAAATCGACATCAGCCGCGGCGATCTGATCGCCCGCGCGGAAACGCCGGCAGGCGTCGCCGATCAGTTCGAAAGCACCATCGTCTGGATGGCCGAAGAACCCATGCTGCAGGGCCGGCCCTACCTGCTCAAGTGCGGTACGCGCACGGTCACGGCTTCGGTGACGTCGATCAGCCACAAGGTCGATGTCAACACGCTGCAGCAGCTGCCCGCCAAACAGCTGGAGCTGAATGAAATCGCGCTGTGCCAGATCAGCCTCGATCAACCACTGGCTTTCGACCCCTACAGCGACAACCGCGACACCGGCGGTTACATCCTGATCGATCGCATCAACAACAACACCGTGGCTGCCGGTCTGTTACAGCGGCCGCTTCGCCGCAGCAGCAATGTGCAGTGGCAGTCGCTGGACATCAACAAGGAGAGCCGCGCCACGCAGAAGGGCCAGAAGGCCTGTGTGGTGTGGTTCACCGGTCTGTCCGGCGCCGGCAAGTCGACCATCGCCAACCTGGTGGAGCGCAAACTGTTCGGCATGGGCCGCCATACCTACCTGCTGGATGGCGACAATGTGCGTCATGGCCTGAACCGTGATCTGGATTTCAGCGATGCCGATCGTGTCGAGAACATCCGGCGCGTGGCCGAGGTGGCCAAGCTGATGGCCGATGCCGGCCTGATCGTGCTGGTGTCCTTCATCTCGCCGTTCCGCAACGAGCGGCGCATGGCGCGCGGTCTGCTGCCTGATGGCGAATTCATCGAAATCCATGTCGATGCGCCGCTGGCGCTGGCCGAACAGCGCGATCCCAAGGGCCTGTATCGCAAGGCGCGCGCCGGCGAGATACGCAATTTCACCGGCATCGACTCGCCTTACGAACCGCCGGAGAAACCGGAACTGCGCGTCGACACCACGGCCGTCAACGCCGAGGCGGCAGCCGAACTGGTGATTGCGCAATTGCGCAATCAGGGCATCATCGACCGCGAGTGGGTGTTCCTGCCGTGATATCCGCATGCTGCCATCGTTAGCGGCCATTTGTGTCGGCGCCTCGCTGGGTGCACTGCTGCGCTGGCTGTTGTCGGCGGGCCTCAACCATCTGTGGCCAACGCTGCCACCGGGCACACTGGCCGCCAATCTGATCGGCGGCTATCTGGTGGGCGTCGCGGTGGCGGCATTTTCCGGCGTCCTGACGCTGGCGCCCGAGTGGCGTCTGCTGGTGATTACCGGCTTTCTCGGCGGATTGACCACCTTCTCGGCGTTCTCGGCCGAGGTGGCGACCTTGCTGCAGCAGGAGCGTTACGGCTGGGCCGGCGCCACCGTCGCCGCGCACGTCGCCGGCTCGGTGACGATGACGCTGCTGGGTTTCGCGTCGGTGGCGCTGCTGAGACGCAGCAGCTGATCAACCGCCATGCGGCTGGCCGATCCGGCGAGCGTTCCGCAGCCAGTGCGCGGCGTGTTCCGCCACCGTGACCGGTGGCGTGCACTGATGCAGCGTCCTCGCATAGACGCCGTAGCTGCCAGTACGCGGCCACCAGCGACGCTCAGCGTGACGCCTTCGCATACCTTGCTCCGGCAATCCACAAGACTGGCACCAGCAGCGCCAGCAGCACCATCAACGCATGTGCGCCGAACTGCGCCGGACGCAGCCAGGCCTGTCCGCTGAGCAATGGCACCAGCAGCATCACCAATGCGTAGATGGCGATGGCCACGGCAACGGCGCGTGTGCGCAGACGCCGCTCGAAGATCAGCAGTTGCGCCAGCAGCGCCGACAGATAGATCAGCAGGCCCAGCAGACGATGCGCGGCTGTGGAGCCCAGCAACGGATCGAGTGCCGGCCCCACTGCCAGCACCAGCAGGATGCGCGCCAGATTGACGGTCAGCGCCGTCACCCAGGCCAGCAGCAAGGCCGTGGCCAGCTGCACCGGCCAGGCATGCGCGTGATACCAGCGAAAGCCGCTGGCGGGCGGCCGCATGATCCAGCACCAGCCGAGAAAGGACATGGTCATGAAGTTGATGCCGGCGCAGGCCTTGACCAGCGCAATGCCGGCCGCCGTGCTATGCCATTCGCCCGTGCCATTGGGCTGGAATGCGTGCCCGGTCAGTGTCTGCAGCAGCAGGGCCAGTGGCTGCAGCATCCAGTCGAGATCGGCGGCGGTTGCGATGCTGTACTGATGCTTCAGCAGCAGCGCGACACCACCGGCCAACAGGCACCAGCAGAGCAATGCGTGACGCTGCAAGTTACGCCTGAACATGGCGGCTTCTCTGCAGCAGCATCACGCTGGCCAGCAGTGCCATGAAGGCGGCCAGCCACAGCCACTCGGGCTCGGGCATGGGCCGCAGTCCACCCACGGCCGCTTCGCTCACACCTGCAGGCAGCGGCAGCGGCTGCTTCACGTCGGTGGCGCCATCGCGGTTGCGCACCCGCTCATCCACCGCCACGAAGGAAGTGGCGCTGGTCAGCAGCGAATACTTCAAGCCCAGCTGCAGGATTTCGGCGCGCGATTGCTCGGCGGCACCAGGGAAGACATACAGCCGCTCCAGCCGTTTGCGGGCCCACAGTTTGGGCAACCCCGGATCCTGCGTCGCGTCCCCGAGCAGATAACGCCATTGCTGCGCACCGTTGCCGTTGACGCCATGCAACTCGATGTAGGCCCGTGCGCCCGCATTGCGGTACTTGCCCAGTGCCAGCAGCGGCCGCTCGGCCAGCAGATCGGGTTGCGCCGCCGGCTCAACGTCGTACAGCTCGATGTCGTGGCCGGTCAGCGCGATGCCGGTGAGCACCGGCGTCGATATGTAGCGGCGGAAGCGCTCGGCCTCACGCTGCGCGCTCTGCGGGTCGGTGACGACGAAGGCTTCGCTGCGACCCACTCGGGCCAGCCCTTCGATCAGGAAGCGGTTGACCGAACTGCCGATGCCGAAGGTGAACAGATTGGTATCGCCGATATGTTCATCGATCAGCTTGAATGCAGCGCCTTCGGCCGAGATATAGCCGTCGGTGATCAGCACGATGCTGCGCGACTGCAGCTCGCCCCGCGGCATGGCCAGCGCCTGCTGCAGCGCTGGCAGCAGCTCGGTGCCGCCACCGCCATTGATCCGCGCCAGCATGGCCACAGCGCGCGCCTTGTTGTCGCTGGTGGCGGCCAGCGGCGTCGGCGCCAGCACCTGCGAACCACCGGCGAAAAACAGCACATTGAAGGAATCGCGCGGCTCCAGATCGGCCAGCAGCTCGGTCAGCAGCGTACGCGCGGTATCCAGCGGGAAGCCGCTCATCGAACCTGACACATCGACGATGAACAGGTAGTCACGCGCGGGCAGTTCGGCCACCGTCGGCCGGCGCGGTGGCTCGGCCAGCAGCATGAAGTAGTTCTCGCCGCCGAAGCGGAAGCGGGTCAGGCCGCTGACCAGCGCATCGCCCTGCAGCCGATAGCGCAGGATGAAGTCACGGTTGGCGGCAGCAGCACCGGGTTCGGCCAGCCGCAGACTGACCGACTTCGGGCCACGCCAGTTGGTCAGCAGTGTGTGGGTGTCCGAGCGCAGGTCGTTGACCGGAATCGGCGCGGCCATTTCGACGCGGATGTCATAGCGCGACTCGCCGGTGTTGCCGGCACGCAGGTAGGGATTGCCCAGCCAGCTGACATCGTCATTGGAGCGCGTGGCATCGCCGGTGTAACGCGGACCGACGACGCCGGGATAGACAAATTCGTACACGCCTTCATCGGCCGACAGGATCTCGGTGTAGTCCAGATCGATGACCACCTCATCGCCGGGCAGGATGTTGGCCACATCCATCGAGAACACATTGGGCCGGCGCTGCGACAGCAGTGCCGCCGACTTGCCGGCTTCACGGGCTGCGGCAAAGATCGCCGCCGCTTGCTGCTTCTCCTTGATCTGCGCCCGCAGCCGCCGCTCGCCGATGGTCATGGTCATGCCGCCCACCGCCGCACGGGTGGAACCGGGAAAGACGTAGCGCGCATTGATCGGTGCCTTGCCCTGGTTGCGGTACACCTGACGCAGGTGCACGCTGGCAATGACGCCGTTCAGCCTGACGTCAACACGCGTGTCCTTGAGTGGAAACTGCTCGATGCCCGAATCGCCCTGGACGGCGAAATACGGCGACTCCACCTGTTGCGCCGCTGGAGCAGCGACTTCTTCGGCCCGTGGCGCCAGACCCGGCAGCAGCAACGCGGCAATTGCCGCCATCGAACGTAGCCGCTGTGACCAGTGTGCAATATCCATACATCCTCCGTTTGAACCCACTTGGCGCCAGTGTCGGCAGCGGCGATGGAGGAGGCGTGCGGCCCGAATGGAGAATGTGTGGAATCGGTGGGCGGTTCAGCGATGGACCAGCTGGCGCGGAATGATCAGGCGGGCGAGCGTGCCCGACCCCGGTGATTCGATCAGCACGCGACCACCGTGCAGCTGCGCCACTTCGCGCACGAAATTCAGTCCGAGACCTGTGGACTTGCGTCCGCTGTGCGGGCGGGGCAGGGAATAGAAACGGTCGAAGATGCGCTCCAGCGCATAGTCCGGAATGCCCGGACCCTGATCGCTGACGCTGATCCGCACTTCGCCCGGGAAAGCTTCGCCGCTGACGACGATGTGCCCGCCCTGCGGGGAAAAGTCCACGGCATTGCGCACCAGATTGTCGATGGCCTGGCGCAGCAGCAGCGGATCGCCGGTGACGCCATCCGCACCGGAGAATTGTGTAGTGATGATCACCCCGCGCGCCCCGGCAGCGGCACGCACACTGTCAGCGGCGCCGGCCGCCAGCTCGAACAGCGCCAGCTTTTCCACCCGCGGCAGCTGTCGCGTCCGCTCCAGCGAGGCCAGTTCCAGCATGCGATCGGCGATGTCGTTCAGCCGCGCCGATTCGCGTTCGATCGAAACCGCGAAGGCCTTACGCGCTTCCGGTGGCATCTCGTCGGCCAGCAGTTCCGCGCTGGCGCGGATGGCGGTCAACGGACTCTTCAGCTCGTGTGTCAGCGATTGCACATAGGACTCGACGTATGCCTTGTCTTCCAGTGCGCGACGCATGGTGTGCATGGCCTCGCCCAGCTGTCCGACTTCATCGTCGCCGCTGACCGGCAGCGGCGCCGGCTCGCCGCGGCTGACGCTGTTGGCGTACTCCACCAGTTCCTGCAGCGGACGCGTTACCCACAGATACAGCAGCAGACCGATGGCGATGGCCGCGGCAATGGTGGCCAGCACTACATTGCGCAGCTGGCTGCGGGCGCTGTCGAGAAAGGTGTCGATGTTGGTCCTGGGTTTGCCCAGGCTCACCACGCCGACAAAGGTGTCGCCGACGAAGATCGGCGCTGCCACCCAGGCCACTGAAACCCGTTCGCGCCGGCCGTCGGGCAGCGTGCGCCATTCATCCGAGGTCCGTGCGCCGTAACGCGCCGCCAGCGTGCGCGACACATCGGTCCAGCGCGAGAAATCTTCGCCCGGCCGATGGCCCGGCACCGAGTGGTACAGCAGCCGGCCATCGTTGTCGGTGATGTACACGCGCAGGTCGGCGGTGGTTTTTCGCTGTGCGTAAATCTGCGCTGCAAAGCGCCGCTGTTCCAGCCGGCTCATGGCGGCCGCCAGATTGCCGAAGCGCTGCGCCAACGGCAGCGGCCAATCGGTGGCCAGCTGTTCGGCCAGCAGATTGGCGCCGTCCACCAGCACCTCTTCGGAGGATTCGCCGTAGCGTTGACGCAGATCGCCATTGATCCAGTACGCCAGCCAGGCGAAGGCGCCGGCCACGCACAGCACATAAATGAGAAAGATGCGGGCGCGCAGACTCACGGCAGTTCGAGCGAATAGCCCATGCCGCGATGGGTGCGGATGGGATCCACCGCGCCGTCGATGTCGCGCAGCTTGGCGCGCAGGCTCTTGATATGACTATCGACGGTGCGTTCCAGCCGGTGATCCGGCGCTTCCCAGGCCTGTTCCAGCAGCTGGCCACGGCTGAAAACGCGCCCCGGGTGCCGCAACAACACTTCGAGCAACCGGTACTCGTGCAGGGTCAGCACCAGCGGCTGATTGCGGAAGCGCACCTCGCGCCGCAGTTCGTCATGCGCAAACCCCTGCGATGCAGCGGATGGCACCGCCGCCGCGTGGCGCGGCGAATCCAGTGCGGCGCGACGGCGGATCACCATGCGCGCCCGCGCCATCAGCTCACGCACGCTGAAAGGCTTGACCACATAGTCGTCGGCGCCCATCTCCAGCCCGGCGACGCGATCGATCTCGGCACTGCGCGCCGTCAGAAAGATCACCGGCACCTGGCCCAGTTCGCGGATGCGGCGGAACACATCGAAGCCATTGCCATCGGGCAGTCCGATGTCGAGCAGGATCAGCGCGGGTTGTTCAGCGGCCAGTGCATCGATGCAGGCCTGGCCGGTGGCGAAATGACGGCCCTGATAGCCCTCGGCCTGCAGCGCGAACAGTATGGCCTCGGCAATGGCCGGTTCGTCATCGACGACGAAGACAGTTGGCACAGAACGGTCCTTATGTCCGGCCACAGGTTATCGCCGATGAGCGGCAACGATCAACTGGAGGTCGCGGGCAGCGACTTCCGGTCAAATCTTCCTGATCAATCCAAGCAATGCGAGGGCGCAGAACGCAGCGCCAGCATGGAAGGTGAACGACGGCCCAAGCTGATCCCACAGCAGACCGGCTACCACACTGGCGATCAGCATCGCTATGCCACTTACCAGATTGAAAAATCCGAAGGCGGTGCCGCGAAGCTCTGCTGGAGCTGTGTCTGCAACCATCGTTGCCAGCAAGCCTTGCGTCATTCCCATATGAACGCCCCACAGCGCGACGCCAGCGAGCACGGTCGTCCAGTGATCGTCCATCGCCAGCACCAGATCGGCGGCGATGAGTACGGCCAGGCCCAATGCCAGCAGAGCCCTGTGGCTCATGCGGTCGGACAATTTGCCAAACGGATAGGCCGATGCTGAATAGACCAGATTCATCGTAACCATCACCAGCGGTACCAGCGCGACGGGGATGCCGCCATGCTGTGCTCGCAGTACCAGGAACGCCTCACTGAACCGGGCCAGCGTAAACACCGCTCCGATGCCGACCACCCACCAATACGCGCCGCCCAACAGCTGGAGGTTTTCGCGTCGGACCGGATTGGCGCGTTTGTCCCCGCCATGACGCGCTGGCTCGCGCACGCCCAGGAGCAACAGTGCGACGGCCAGGACGCCGGGGATAACAGCGACCCAGAACACTGCCCGGAAGTCGTTGGCCCACAACAGCATCAGGCCAACAGCCAGCAGTGGGCCGAGAAACGCGCCGACGGTATCCAGCGATTGGCGAAGACCAAAGGCGGCGCCACGGACCTCGGCAGGCGCAAGATCTGCAACCAAGGCGTCACGCGGCGCGCCACGAATACCCTTGCCAACCCTGTCCAGCAACCGCGCAATCAGCACGACACCGGTGGCGGGCGCAATGGCGAACAAGGGTTTGGTCAATGCGCCGAGGGCATAGCCAAACGCGGCCAAACCTTTGCGCTTGCCCAGATAGTCGCTCAACGCGCCCGAAAAAACCTTGACGATCAGGGCGGCGGATTCGGCCAACCCTTCGATCATGCCCACAACGAAAACACTCGCGCCCAGCGTACCAACCATGAACAAAGGCAGCAGGCTGTGAATCATCTCGGAGGAGATGTCCATCAGCATGCTGACGAAGCCAAGAACCCAGACCCCGGACGGAATCTTTCTGAGTGTTGCGGTTGTCGCTCTGGTCATGAGTCCGCGCCGGGGAAGACGGATAAAAACCAACCGGGAATGGTTGGTTTTCGGGTAGATGGTGGAGGCGGGGGGAATCGAACCCCCGTCCGCAAGCCCTAGACTTCAGGATCTACGCGCGTAGCTGTCTCTTTGGTTCTCATCCGTCGCTACCCGAGCAGCAGGGAAGACGCCAGACCAGCGACGGTGTCTCTTAACGGTGCCACCCCGTCGCACGGTGGACCGCGATCCTGTAAGCGCGACCCCGGATATGGTGTTACAGGCACCAGCCAGTCCGAGGTTAAGCCGGGATTAGGCGGCTAGAGCGTAGTTGTCGTCGTTGGCAACTAAAGTTTGCAGCAGTTATTAACGAGGGCCACTGCGCCTCGGCACGCCCCTGAAGGTTCGCAACCCACGTCGAAACCGGTCGCCCCCTCCAGAAGTCGAGGCCATCATACCTGAATCGATCACGACAGCGCTGTCGGCGCTTGCTGACCGCTAACCGCGTCGCAACAGCCGCGCCTTGCTGCGCTCCCAGTCGCGATTCTTCTCGGTGGCGCGTTTGTCGTGCTGCTGCTTGCCCTTGGCCAGACCGATCTGCAGCTTGGCGCGGCCCTTCTTCCAGTACAGCTCCAGCGGCACGATGGTGTAACCGCGGCGTTCCACGGCGCCCAGCAGCCGGTCCAGTTCCGGTCGCTTCAGCAGGAGCTTCCGCGTGCGCACTGGATCGGCGGTCTTGTGCGTGGAGGCGGTGGCCAGCGGGGAAACATGGGCGCCGATCAGGAAGGCCTCGGCATTGCGGATGTACACATAGGCCTCGGTCAGCTGCGCGCGACCGGCGCGCATGGATTTGACCTCCCAGCCTTCGAGGGCGAGGCCGGCTTCAATGCGATCTTCAATGAAATAGTCGTGCCGCGCGCGACGATTCTCGGCAATCAGCCGCTCACCTGCTTCTGCTTTGGTCATGCGCCATTGTACCTGCTGCCCTTGAGCCGCTGCCGCGCATCGGCCAGACTTCGCATATGCGTGAACTGGTCAGAACGGCGCTGGTCAACCGGCCGCCGGCAGTGGTCTTCGATCTGATCAACGACATCGCCAGCTATCCGCAGTTCGTGCCCGGTTGCAGTGCGGCGCAGGTGCTGGAAGCCAACGCGCAGCACATCGTAGCTCGACTGGATGTGAAAAGAGGTCCGCTGCACACGCATTTCACCACGCGCAACCGGCTGTCGCCCCCGCATGAAATCCACATGGATCTGATCGACGGTCCGTTCCGCAGCCTGCAGGGACATTGGCAGTTGACGC
>JAIBJM010000078.1 GCA_020029535.1 Gammaproteobacteria bacterium
TCCGGTTGAGCTGCTCAGCTACCAGCAGGCTTTTCTGCGCGCTGTGAATTGTGATCCGCTGACAGCGGACGATGCGGGGCTGGCCGAGTGCGCGTTGGCGCAGAACCTTGATGCCGCGCTGGTGCAGCGCTGCAGCCACGATGAGCTGCTCGATCTGCTGATGGGCGCACGCATCGGCCCGACGCTGGGCCGCGATGGCCTGTGCTTCGTGTACGGCTATCCCGCCAGCCAGGCCTCGCTGGCACGACTGGATCCGGCCGATCCACGCACCGCCCTGCGCTTCGAGCTGTATGCCGACGGCATCGAACTGGCCAATGGTTTTGAAGAGCTGGGCGACGCGGCAGAACAGCGGGCGCGTTTCGTCGCTGATCTGCAGCTGCGACAGCGGCTCGGATTGCCGCCGCATGGCGCCGATGAACGCCTGCTGGCGGCGCTGGAACAGGGCCTGCCGCCCTGCTCGGGCGTGGCGCTGGGATTCGACCGGTTGATGATGCTGGCGACCGGCGCCGGCTCGATCGAGGAAGTGCTGACCTTCGCCGCGGACCGCGCCTGACTACTTGCCGCCGCGGGACAGATACTCGCCGGTACGCGTATCGACGCGGACTAGATCGCCTTCATTGAGGAACAGTGGCACACGCACCACGGCGCCGGTTTCCAGCTTGGCCGGCTTCTGGCCGCCGGTAGCCGTGTCGCCGCGCAGACCGGGATCGGTCTCGACAATCTTCAGTTCCACATGCGGCGGCGGTGTCACCAGCAGCGGCACGTTGTTCCACAGCGTAACGATGCAGGTCATGCCGTCCTTCAGCCACTGCGCGTTGTCGCCCAGCACATTCCTGTCGGTGACGTACTGCTCGAAGCTCTCAGGCACCATGAAATGGAAGAAGTCACCGTCGCTGTACAGATACTGCATGTCGGTATCCATGACGTCGGCCGCTTCCAGCGTGTCGCCGGACTTGAAGGTGCGCTCGATGGTGCGCCCGTTCTTCAGGTTGCGCACCTTGATGCGGTTGAAGGCCTGGCCCTTGCCCGGCTTGACGAATTCGTTGTCGACGATGGCGTACGGATCGCCCTCGAGGATCACTTTCATGCCGGAACGGATTTCACTGGTGCTGTAGCTGCTCATAGCAATTCTGCCGTTGCAGGCCGCGGATCGGGCCGGTAAAAAGGCCGCGTATGATAACGGCTGCCCCCCTGAGCCGCCAGCCGCACAGGGCTTCCGGTTGCGCGTGCCGCGCGGCTTCGTGCGGCGCATGCGTCATGGCGACCCGAGCGATCCGCTGCTGCGTCAGGTGCTGCCGCTGGCGGATGAATTGCAATCACCCGCCGGTTTCAGCGGGGATCCTCTCGGCGAAGCGGCGGCCCGGCTTGCGCCAGGCCTGCTGCAGAAATATCGCGGCCGCGCACTGCTGATCAGCACCGGCGCCTGCGGCGTGCATTGCCGCTACTGCTTCCGGCGCGAATATCCCTACGCCGACGGCGCGACCGAAGGCCCACGTTGGCAGGCCGCCATCGACGCCATTGCCACCGATACCAGCATCGAGGAAGTGATCCTCTCGGGCGGTGACCCGCTGTCGCTGAGCGACGCGCGGCTGCGCCAGCTCGGCGACCAGCTGGCGGCGATCCCGCATGTGCAACGGCTGCGGCTGCACACGCGTCAGCCGGTGGTGCTGCCCGAACGGGTGGACCAGGGCCTGATCGACTGGCTGACCAGCCTGCGCTGGCGGCCCATCATCGTGCTGCATGCCAATCACGCCCACGAGATTGATGACACGGTGATCGCTGCCTGCCGGCGCCTGCACGCGGCCGGCGCCACGCTGCTGAACCAGTCGGTGCTGCTGGCCGGCGTCAACGACAGCATCGAAGCGCTGCGCGCGCTGTCGCTGGCGCTATGGTCCGCCGGCGTACTGCCCTACTACCTGCATCTGCTGGATCGGGTGCGGGGTGCGTCACACTTCGAAGTGGCACCGGAACGGGCGCGGCAGCTGCATGCGCAGTTGATGGGTGAACTGCCCGGTTACCTGCTGCCACGACTGGTGCATGAGCTGCCCGGCGCGGCTTCCAAGCTCCCGGTGTAGGACACGGTAATTGAGTACTGGCACCGGCCTCATCACATTGAGGGTGCTAAGATTTCCGGCGCTGCTGCCGGAGTCCATGCTTGAGCGATACAACTGCCGTTCCCGTGCTGGTGCACAGCATCAGCCGCGATCCTGTCGAAACGCTGAACAGCCTGCTGCGCAACAGCGGCCTTGCGGTGTACTGCACATGGATACCTTCGCTGGGCGACATCGGCGATGCGCTGGAACAGCTGAATCCCGAGTTGCTGATTTCAGTCAATCCATCCGGGCAGGAACTGACCGGGCTGGCCGCCGTGCGCGACCAGATGGCTCCCAGCGTGCCATTGCTGGTAGTACGCGAAAGCGTCGATGAAGCCACCATCGCCGACGATCTGACGTGCGGCGCACGCGACAGTTTCACCCTGCAGCACGCCACACGAGTGCAGGCAGTGGTGCATCGCGAGCTGCGCACTTTCCGGCTGGATCGCACGCTGTCATCGACCTTGAATTCGGCGCAGGACTACCGGCGGCAGCTCGAAACCGTATTGCGCCGGTCCCGCGACGCCATCGCCCAGGTCCAGGAAGGCATCGTTGTCGATGCCAATGCCTCGTGGCTGGAACTGTTCGGCTTTGATGAAGCATCGGTCGTGGTCGGCCAGCCGGTCATGGATCTGTTCGACGCCGAGACCCAGGCGCCGCTGCGCGGTGCGCTGGCCGCATGCCTGAAGGGTCGCTGGAGCGACCACATCCTGAAGACCGGTGCGGTGCTGGCCGACGGCTCGGTGGTACCGCTGGAGATCGTGCTGGGCCTGGGCGAATACGAATCGGAGCCTTCGGTGCAGCTGATCGTGCCGGCGCAGAACCGCGACGAAAAGCAGATGGCCAGCGAGCTGCAGGCAGCGGTGCATCAGGAGCCTTCCACCGGACTGTGGACCCGCCGCCGGCTGCTGCAGCTGCTGCGCGAAAAGCTGGCCACGCCGATTCCAGGCGGCGCGCGCTTTCTGGTCTGCGTGCGGCTCGACAAGTTTTCGGCGATCGAGAAAGACGTCGGCGTGCAGGGCGGCGACGACATCCTGGCGCAGTTCGCCGGCATCGTGCGCAGCATGCTGGGCCAGAACGACCTGCTGGGTCATTTCAGCGGCCCGAGCCTGCTGCTGCTGGCCGAGCGCGGCAATGTCCGCGACATGGAAGCCTGGTGCGAAAGCCTGATCGAGCGCGTGGCCAAGCATCTGTTCCATTCCGCCAACGCCAGCCTGCAGGCCACCTGCACCATCGGCGTGGCCTGCGCCCCGCCCCACGATGCCAATCTCGACAAACTGGCCATCGAGGCCGTCGACGCCACGCGCCGCGGCCGCGAGCGCGGCGGCAACCGTTACGAGCTGATCGACAATGCGGACCAGGACACCCGCGTGCAGGCCTACGACGAGATCTGGGTCAGGCACATCAAGGCCGCCCTGATGGAGAACCGTTTCCGGCTGGTGCAGCAGCCCATCGTCAGCCTCAATGGCGACAACCAGAAGATTTTTGACGTGGCGGTGCGCATGCTGGATGCGCAGGGCAAGGAAGTGCTGCCCTCCGAGTTCCTGCCGGCGGCAGCGCGCAATGACCTGCTGCGCAACATCGACCGCTGGGTACTGGGCGCCGCGCTATCGTTCATCGCCAAGCGCAGCCCCGATCTGCTGTTCGTGCGCATGTCCCGCGACAGCATCACCGACGGCGGCTTCGGCAACTGGCTGGACACGCAGCTCAAGACCACGATGGCCGATCCGCAGCGGCTGTGCCTGCAGTTCACCGAAGAGAATGTGGGCCGGCACCTGCAGCAGGCGCAGCAGTTGTTCCAGCTGCTGCACGATCGACGCGTGCGCGTGGCGCTGGAGCATTTCGGCACCGGCCGCGATCCGCTGGCGCTGCTGCGCGCGCTGCCACTCGACTTCCTGAAAATTGATGGCTCGCTGATGCAGGGCCTGTCCAGCAGCCCCGAATTGCAGCAGCAGGTGCGCACCATTGCCGAGGCCGCCAGCAGTCTCAACATCCAGACCGTCGCTGAACGCATCGAGGACGCCAATACCATGGCCGTGGTCTGGCAGCTCGGCGTGCAGTACATCCAGGGCTACCTGGTGCATGCGCCTGAAGAGGTGGTGATGAAGTCGTGAGCGTCGTGCTGCGCGCAGTGCTGGGCACAGCGGTGCTGGCGCTGGCTGCCTGCAATGCGCCCTCCGACACGCCGCGCGCAGCCGTCACGTCGATCACCGTCGGCCAGCAGTTGGCCACCGACCAGAACCTGCGACGCGCCATCGACCAGATGCCGCGCACGCTGGATCCCACACTGCTTACCGACATTCCTGCGCAGCGCATCACCGACGATCTGTTCGAGGGACTGACCACGCTGGCCGAGGACGGCAGCATCGCACCGGGCATCGCCCACTCCTGGGAAACAAGCGCCGACGGATTGATCTGGACCTTCCATTTGCGCGAGGCACGCTGGTCCAATGGCGATCCGGTCACCGCGCAGGATTTCGTCTACGCTTGGCGGCGCACCGTCAATCCGCACACCGGCGCTGAATATGCGCAGTCGCTGGCGCCGATCCGCGATGCGCTGGCCATCACCGAAGGCAAGCTGCCGCCCGAGCGGCTGGCAGCTACGGCGCTGGATGCGCGCACGTTGCGCGTCGAACTGAACGCGCCCACGCCCTATCTGCTGGCGCTGCTGACCGGCAACTTCATGCAACCGCTCCATCGCGCCAGCATCGAGAAATGGGGTGATGACTGGATCCGGCCTGAGCATATGGTGTCGAACGGTCCGTTCACGCTGCAGGAGACGGTGATCGGCAATCGCATCGTGCTGCGCAAGAACCCGCGCTACTGGGCTGCCGACACGGTGCGCATCACGCAGGTCACCTGGTATCCCCTCGATCGGGCCGAGCAGAACAGCCGCTACCTGGCCGGCGATCTGCATATCGCCGAATCGTTCTCCGCCGAGCAGTATGGCTGGCTGAAATCGCAGCTGGGCGACCAGGTGGTGACAGCGCCTTATCTGGGCACCTTCATGATCGGCCTGCACATGCAGAAGCCGCCCTTCGCCAACAACCGCGCGCTGCGCAGAGCGCTGACGCTGGCGGTGGACCGCGAAATCCTGACCCGGCGCGTGCGTCAGGGTCTGTACCCGCCCGCCTGGACGCTGGTGCCACCGCTCCCCGGCTATGACAGTCCGGCGCCCGAGTGGGCGAGCTGGTCTGATGAACAACGTCACGCCGAGGCACGCCGCCTGTATGCCGAAGCCGGCTACTCGAAGGGCAAACCGCTGCGCGTGGATCTCACCTACCCCACCGATTCGGACAACCGCCAGAACTACGAAGCCGTCGCCGCGATGTGGCGCGTGAACCTGGGTGCCGAGGTGCGCATCTACAATGAGGAATTCCGCGTGACGCAGCAGAACCGCCGCCTGCATCTGCTGCAGATGTTCCATTTCGCCTGGATCGGCGACTATCCCGACCCCTACACCTTCCTGCAGCTGTTCCAGACCGGCTTCGGCATCAACGACGGCGTGAATTCCAATCCGCGCTACGACGCGCTGCTGAACGCCGCCAACGCCGAGGCGGACAATGCGCGCCGCTACCAGCTGTTCCGCGAGGCTGAACAGCTGCTGGATGAGGACGCGCCCTACATACCGCTGTACTTCTACGCCTCCCGGCATCTGATCAAGCCCTACCTGAAGGGCTGGCAGACCAACATCCTGGACCGTAACCTGTCGCGCTACATGTACCTGCTGCAACACCAAGGACAGTAGTGGCAACTTTCCTGCTGCGGCGACTGCTGATCGCGATACCGACGCTGCTGATCATCGCCACGCTGGCCTTCGTATTGTTGCGCGTCACGCCGGGCGGGCCTTTCGATGGCGACAAGCCGATGATCCCGGAGATCCGGCGCAGCATCGAAGCCCGCTACCATCTCGACCAGCCGCTGTGGCAGCAGTACCTGCGTTACCTCGGCGATCTGGCGCACGGCGATCTGGGGCCCTCGTTCCAGTATCGCAACACCTCGGTCAATGAACTGATCGCGCAGGGCCTGCCGGTGGACATCGCCATTGGCGGCAGCGCGCTGCTGCTGGCACTGCTGCTGGGCTGCGCCATCGGCATGCTGGCCGCAGTCAGGCGCAATACCTGGCTGGATCGTCTCGGCATGTCGATCGCGATGCTGGGCATCTCGCTGCCGGTGTTCGTGATCGCGCCGGTGCTGATCCTGGTGTTTGCCATCCAGCTGCGCTGGCTCCCTCCCGGCGACTGGGTGGCAGGTTCGTGGCGGCACATGCTGCTGCCGGTGATCGCACTGGCCTTCCCCTATCTGGCCAGCATCGCGCGGCTGATGCGCGCCAGCACGCTGGAGGTGCTGGCCAGCCCCTGGATACGCGCCGCGCGCGCCAGGGGCCTGCCCACACACACCATCCTGCTGAAACATGCACTGCGTCCGGCATTGCTGCCGGTGATTGCCTTTCTCGGACCGGCCTTCGCCGGGGTGGTCACCGGCTCCATCATCATCGAGACGGTGTTCGGTCTGCCGGGTATCGGCCGCTATTTCATCACCGGCGCGCTGAACCGCGACTACACGGTAGTGATGGGCGTGACGGTGTTGTATGGCGCATTGATCATCGTGTTCAACCTGCTGGCAGACCTGTGCCAGGCCTGGCTGGATCCGCGGGTGCGTCTGCGATGAAGGGCGAAGGCTGGATGAGGCTCCGACGCCACCGCGCCGCCATGCTGAGCCTGTGGATGCTGGGCCTGGTGGTGCTGGCCGCGTTGCTGGTGCCGCTGTTCTCGCCCTACCACTATGCGGTTCCCGACTGGGACGCCATCTTCGGCGAACCTCGCTGGCAGGGCGGCCATGTGTTCGGCACCGACAATCTGGGCCGCGACATGCTGGTGCGCGTGATGTGGGGCTGCCGCATCTCGCTGCTGGTGGGCGTGCTGGCCAGCCTGGTCAGCGTGCTGATCGGCGTGATGTGGGGCGCCACGGCCGGCTATGTCGGTGGGCGCTTGGACTCGACCATGATGCGCCTGGTCGACATCCTGTACTCGGTACCCTTCATTCCGCTGGTGATCGTGCTGTCAGTGCTGTTCGGGCGGAACTTCCTGCTGGTGTTCGTCGCCATCGGCGCGGTGTCCTGGCTGGACATCGCACGCATCGTGCGCAGCCAGACCCTGTCGCTGAAACAACGCGAATTCATCGAGGCCGCACATGCGCTGGGCGTGCGGACCCCGACGATGATCTTCCGGCACCTGGTGCCCAACCTGCTCGGCATCGTGGTGGTGTGCGCCACGCTGACCATTCCAGCCGTGATCCTGTTCGAGGCGCTGCTCAGCTTTCTGGGACTGGGTGTGCATCCGCCACTGGCCTCGCTGGGGAGCCTGGTGGCCGAAGGCGTGGTCAATCTGCAATCGCACCCCTACATGCTGATCTCGCCGGCTGTTCTTCTGGCACTGATCATCTACTGCTGCAACTATCTGGGTGACGGACTGCGCGATGCGCTCGACCCGCGGGATCGCGGCGCATGAGCGAGCCGCTGCTGCAGATCCGCGGCCTGTCGATCCGCTACCCCACAGACCGTGGCGTGGTGGCCGCCGTTTCCGGTCTGGATCTGGATCTGGCCGCCGGCGAACTGCTGGGCATTGTCGGCGAGTCGGGCAGTGGCAAGTCGCAGCTGCTGCTGTCCATCCTCGGACTGTCCGGCGCTGGCGCGCAGTTGTCAGGCAGCATCCGCTACCGTGGCCAGGAACTGCTGGGCGCCGACAACGCCACGCTGAATCGCGTACGCGGCGCGCACATCGGCACGGTGTTTCAGGATCCGATGACGGTACTGAATCCCTATCTGACCATCGGCGCGCAGCTGACCGAAGGGCTGCGCCGGCATCGTGGCGCCACGGCGCGGGCAGCCCGTGCGCGCGCCGTGCAGCTGCTGGGCGATGTGCAGATCGCCGAGCCGGAGCGACGGCTGCGCCAGTATCCGCATGAACTGTCCGGCGGCATGCGACAGCGCGCGCTGATCGCCATGGCGCTGATCTGCGAACCGGAGCTACTGCTGGCCGACGAGCCCACCACGGCGCTGGATGTCACCGTGCAGGCGCAGATCCTGGTGCTGCTGCGCGCGCTGCAGGCACGCATCGGCACCGCCATCATGCTGGTCACACATGATCTGGGCGTGGTGGCGCAGATGGCGCAGCACATTGCCGTCATGTACGGCGGGCGCATCGTCGAGCAGGCGCCCGCCGTCACGCTGTTCGCTGACTGCCGGCATCCCTATACCGAAGCGCTGCAGCGCTCGATTCCACGACTCGATGCGCCGCTGCCCGTGCGGCTGCCCAGCATTGCAGGCAGTCCGCCCGATCCGGCGCAGCTGCCGCCGGGCTGCGCCTTCACGCCCCGCTGCCTGTACGCACAGGCCCTCTGCAGCGAGCAGACACCGGCGCTGCTCGAGGTCGGCACCGATCACCGCCGCGCCTGCCACCACCCGGGTGCACTGGGCCGGCTGGCCGGGAGTACGCCGTGAGCGAACCGCTGCTGGTGGTGCAGCAACTGGGCGTGGACTACCGCATCCGGCAAGGCCTGGCCGCGCACACGCTGCGGGCGCTGGATGGCGTCAGTTTCGAATTGCAGCGTGGCAGCACGCTGGGCGTGGTCGGCGAATCGGGCAGCGGCAAGTCGACGCTGGCGCGCGCCCTGTTGCGGCTGCTGCCGGTCGCGCGTGGCAGCATCCGCTTTGACGGTGCCGACCTGCTGTCGCTGAGCGTTCCCGCGCTGCGCGCGCTGCGGCCGCGCCTGCAGATGATCTTCCAGGATGCGCAGGCGGCACTCGATCCGCGCATGCGTGTCGGCACCATCGTGGCCGAACCGTTGCGCGAATTCCGGCCGCAGCTATCGGCGACGCAGCGGCAACAGCAGGTCGAAGCCATGTTGACGCAGGTGGGCCTGCGGCCGGAACTGACGCTGCGCTATCCGCACGAGCTGTCGGGCGGACAGGCGCAGCGCGTCGGCATTGCACGTGCACTGATGCTGCAGCCCGAGCTGCTGGTCTGCGATGAACCGCTGTCGGCGCTGGATGTGTCGGTGAAGTCGCAGATCAGCAATCTGCTCAAGGATCTGCAGCAGCGCCTGCAGCTGTCGATGATCTTCATTTCGCATGACCTCGCCACCGTACGCTTCAACGCCGACCGGCTGCTGGTGCTGTACCTGGGCCGCGTCATGGAACTGGCGCCGGCCGGACTGCTGTACCGGCGCCCTTTGCATCCATATACGCGTGCGCTGCTGGCCGCGGTGCCGCCACCCGATCCGCAACAACGCCAGCGCGTCGAGCCGCTGGTAGGCGAAATACCCTCGCCGCTCGATCCTCCCTCCGGCTGTGTGTTCCGCACCCGCTGCCCGCTGGCCATTGCGCGCTGCGCGACCGAACAACCCGCAGTGCAGGATCTGGCAGGTGCTCAGGTGGCTTGCCATCGCGCCGGGGAGCAGGCGTAACATCAGTAGTTCGCGATAACCAGAAACACACGGGGGGCATGACGCCATGAAGTTCACGATGAGTCTTCGACGCGGAATGGGAACGGGTCTGCTGGTGCTGATGCTGGTGGCCTGCGCCAGCCAGATGGAGCCAGCCAGGACGGCGCTGGCCAGCGCGCAGAATGCACTGCTGGCAGCCGGACCAGACGCGCAGAAATACATTCCGGAGCAGTACGCTGCCGTGCAGGCCAAAGTGATGGCGCTGCAGAATTCCTTCGAGAAGCAGGACTTTTCCGCAGTCATCGCCGGCGCGCCTGCGGTGGTCACCGAGGCGCAGGGACTGGTGGCGGCGGCGGCCAGCAAGAAGCAGGAAGTAATGCAGTCGCTGTCCGGCGAGTGGACTGCGCTCACCGCCAGCATGCCCAAGCTTCTCGACACGGTGCAAAAACGGGTTGCCGCAGCGCTGAAGGGCGCCCGGCTGCCGGAGGGTGCCGATCTGCAGACTGCGGAGATCAATGCCAGCAATGCCGCAGTCATGTGGGGACAGGCACAGGCAGCAGGCGCCTCGGGTCGCGTGGAATCGGCGGTCGCTACCGCCAGGAAAGCACGCGAGCGGCTGGAGAGTGCAGCCGCTGCACTCAAGATGACGCCGCCAGCCAGCTGAAGCAATCGTGGGCGGCGGGCCTGGGGCCCGCCGCTCTCAACGCACGGCCAGGATCACACCACCAATCACCAGTGCGGCGCCGGCGAATTGCGCCGGGCTGGCCGCTTCCCCCAGCAGTATCCCGATGGCAATGGTGAACACAGGCACCAGGTTCATGAAAGTTGAGGCACGCGCGGCGCCCAACTTGCTGACGGCGGTATTCCACCAGATGTAGGCGAAGCCCGTGCCGATCACGCCGATGAACAGCAGCGACAACCACAGCGACGGCGCCGGCCACAGCAGATTGCCCGGCGCCCACAGCACCGCGACCGCGATCATCGCCAGCATGCCGATCAGGATGGCGCTGGTGGTGGTCTGCAGCAGACCCAGCCCGCGCACATGGCGCTTCAGCACCACCGAATAGATGGCCCACGCCGTGGTGCCGCCCAGCAGCCACAGATCGCCGCGTCCGAACGACAGGTTGAGCAGGTTCTGCCAGCGGCCATTGCTGACCACGATGGCCAGGCCGGCAATGCCCAGCAACAATCCCGCCCACTGCAACGACTGGATGCGTTTACGTTCCACCAATGCGCTGAGCGCCATCGTCAATGCCGGGTTGAAGCCACTGATCAGCGCGGCATTGGCGGCCGAGCTGGTCTTGAGCCCGTAGAACATGCCGACCTGGAAACCCAGAATGCCGACACCGCCCATCACCAGCAGCGGCACGGCATTGCGCAGCAGTGGTCCCGCCGACCAGCCTTCGCGGCGCGTGGTCAGCGGCAGCAGGAACAGCGCGGCAATGGCGAAGCGCCAGATCGCGGCCGCCAACGGCGGCATGCTGGCGACGATATGCTTGCTGACGTGAAAGGTGGCTGCCCAACTCAACGTGGTCAGCAGCAATTGCAGCCAGATGTTCAAACCGGCTCGATGCGATCGACCTTGCGCCAGCCGCGCGACAGCATGGTCCCGCGCTGTGTCCGCTCGCCCAGATAGTCCTTCAGATCGCCGGGCGACAGCGTCATCTGACGCTCGCCGGACCAGACGCGCAGCGATTGCCCCGGCGCCAGCACGGCCATGGCCACCAGCACCTCCTCGCGGGCAATGGCCTTGGCCGAGGGAATGCCGAACAGCTTGTTGCCCTTGCCACGTGCCAGCTCCGGCACGTCGGCCACCGCGAACAGCAGCAGCCGGCCTTCGGTATTGACCAGCGCCAGCCGCGCATCAGCGGTTGCAACCGGCACCGGCGGCAACACCAACGCGCCCTCGCCCACATTGATGACGCCCTTGCCGGCGCGGTTGCGCGAATGCAGTTCCTTCAACCGCACCGTGAAGCCATAGCCGGCATCGGTGGCCAGCAGCCACTGCTCATCCGGCTCGCCGATCAGCACGCCGGCGAACTTCGCACCGTCCGGCGGATCGAGCCGACCCGACAGTGGATCACCCTGCCCGCGCGCCGAAGGCAGCGAGTGCGCCGGCAGGCTGTAAGCGCGCCCGGTGCTGTCGATGAACACCGCCAGCTGAGTGCTGCGGCCGCGTGCTGCGGCCTGGAAGACATCGCCGGTCTTGTACGACAGCGTCAGCGGATCGATATCGTGGCCCTTGGCCGCGCGCACCCAGCCGCCGGTGGACAGCACGATGGTCACCGGTTCATTGGCCACCAGCTCGGTCTCTTCGATGGCCTGCGCGGCGGCGCGCTCGACGATGCGGGTGCGTCGCTCATCGCCGTACTCCTCGGCGTCGGCTTCGATCTCGCTGCGGATCAGCTTGGTCAGCTTCGCCTTGCTGGCGAGGATGGCTTCGACGTCCTTCTTCTCTTCGGCCAGCCGCGCCTGCTCGTCGCGGATCTTCATCTCTTCCAGTTTCGCGAGGTGCCGCAGCTTGGTCTCGAGAATGGCCTCAGCCTGTTCTTCGGACAGCTTGAAACGCTTGATCAACGCCGGCTTGGGTTCCTCCTCGCGACGGATGATGCGGATCACCTCGTCGAGGTTGAGGTAGGCGATCAGCATGCCGTCGAGGATGTGCAGGCGACGCGACAACTTGTCGAGCCGGTGTTCGAGCCGGCGGCGCACCGTGCGGCGGCGGAACTCCAGCCATTCGGTCAGCAGCGCCTTCAGGCCCATGACTCGCGGCCGGCCATCCAGCCCGATCACGTTCATGTTGACGCGGTAGCTGCGTTCAAGATCGGTGGTGGCGAACAGATGCGTTATCAGCTGTTCGACATCGACGCGATTGGAGCGCGGCTCGATCACCAGCCGGGTCGGGTTTTCGTGATCCGATTCGTCGCGCAGATCCTCGACCATGGGCAGCTTCTTCTGCCGCATCTGCTCGGCGATCTGCTCCAGCACCTTGCTGCCGGAGACCTGGAACGGCAGCGCGGTGATCACCACCCGTCCGTCCTCGTCCACCTCCCAGGTGGCGCGGGCGCGGAAGCTGCCATTGCCCTTGTCGTAGAACGCCACCAGCTCATCGCGCGAGGAAACGATCTCGGCACCGGTGGGCAGATCGGGCCCGCGCACCATCTTCATCAACGCACGCGTGGTGGCGTCGGGTTCGTCCAGCAGGTGCACGCAGGCCGCCGCCACTTCGCGCAGATTGTGCGGCGGAATGTCGGTGGCCATGCCCACCGCTATACCCGAGGTGCCGTTCAACAGCAGATTGGGCAGCCGCGCCGGCAACATCAGCGGCTCTTCCAGCGAGCCGTCGAAGTTCGGACCCCAGTCCACCGTGCCATCAGTCAGCTCATCCAGCAGCAGGTCGGCATAGCGTGTCAGTCGCGATTCGGTGTAGCGCATCGCCATGCGGATGGAATTTGCCGATCACGTCACCGACGGTGCGCGCCGACTTCTTGTGCTTGGAAGCGGCCGACAGCCCCAGCTCGCTCATGGCGTAGGTGATGCGGCGCTGCACCGGCTTCAACCCGTCGCCCAGCGCCGGCAGGGCGCGGTCCAGGATCACGTACATCGAATAGTCGAGGTACGCCTTCTCGGTGTATTCACTGAGCGGACGGCGCTCGGTGCCTTCGAAATCCAGTTGCTGGTCTTTCATCAGATCTCGGCAAGGTTGCCCTTGCTCTCCAGCCATTCGCGCCGGTCGCCGGCGCGCTTCTTGGCCAGCAGCATGTCCAGCAGGTTTTCGGTATTGTCGCGCGCGTCGATGGTCAGCTGCACCAGTCGCCGCGTGCGCGGATCGATGGTGCTTTCGCGCAACTGCGACGGATTCATCTCACCGAGGCCCTTGAAGCGCGTCACCACCGGCTTGGACCGTGAGTGTTCGGCGGCCAGCCGCGCCAGCTGCTGGTCGCGCTCGGCATTGTCCAGCGCGTACAGCACCTGCTTGCCGGCATCGATGCGGTACAGCGGCGGCATGGCCACGTACACGTGGCCATTGGTCACCAGCGGACGGAAATGGCGCAGGAACAGCGCGCACAGCAGCGTGGCAATGTGCAGTCCGTCGGAGTCGGCGTCGGCGAGGATGCAGACCTTGTGATAGCGCAGGCCGGAGATGTCGGCCGAGCCGGGATCGACGCCCAGCGCCACGCTGATGTCATGCACTTCCTGCGACGAACCGATCTCGCCCGGCGGCAGCTCCCAGGTGTTCAGGATCTTGCCCCGCAGCGGCATGATGGCCTGGAAATCCTTGTCGCGGGCCTGCTTGGCCGAGCCGCCGGCCGAATCGCCCTCGACCAGGAATATTTCCGAGCGGGCTGGATCCTGGTTGGTGCAGTCGGCCAGCTTGCCGGGCAGCGCCGGACCGTTAACGGCCCGCTTGCGCTGCACGCGCTGCGCCGCCTTGATGCGCTCCTGCGCATTGGCGATGGCGTACTGCGCGATGCGCTCGCCAGCATCCGGATGCTGGTTCAGCCACAGGCCCATGGCATCGCGTGCGTGGGTCTCGACCAGCGCCGCGGCCTCGCGTGAACTGAGCTTTTCCTTGGTCTGCCCGGCGAACTGCGGATCACGGATCTTCAGCGACAGCACGAAGCAGGCCTTGTCCCACACATCCTCAGCGGTCAGCTTCAGTCCGCGCGGCAGCAGATTGCGGAACTCGCAGAATTCGCGCACCGCATCGACGATGCCGGAGCGCAGGCCGTTGACATGCGTGCCACCGGCCGTGGTTGGAATCAGGTTGACGTAGCTCTCGCCCACCACATTGGCGATGTCCGGCGCCCAGGCCAACGCCCACTCCACCACATCCTGTGCGGATTCATGCCGCCCGGTGATGGGCTCGGCCGGCAACGCCTCGGCCTTCTCGAGCTGTTCGGACAGGTATTGGCCCAGATGCCCGGTGTAGAACCATTCCTGTTTCTCGCCGGTGGCCTCGTTTTCGAAGCTGACACGCAGCCCCGCGCACAGCACGGCCTTGGCCTTCAGCACCCGCTTCAGTTCAGCCACCGAGAAACGATCGGAGTCGAAGAACTTCGGATCGGGCCAGAAGCGCACCGTGGTGCCGGTGTTGCGCTGGCCTACCGTGCCGATGGCTTCGAGCTTCGAGGAGATGCGCCCATCCTTGAACGCAATGTTGTATTCCTTGCCGCCGCGACGCACCCAGCACTCGAGGTGCTTCGACAGGGCATTGACCACCGACACGCCCACGCCATGCAGACCGCCGGAGAACTTGTAGGAATCGCCCGAGAATTTTCCGCCGGCATGGAGCCGCGTCAGGATCAGCTCGACACCGCTGACCTTCTCCTGCGGATGGATGTCCACCGGCATGCCGCGACCGTTGTCGACCACTTCCAGCGACTCATCCTTGTACAGCTTGACCGCCAGTTCGTTGCAGTGGCCGCCCAGCGCCTCATCGACGCTGTTGTCGATGACCTCGTGCGCCAGATGATTGGGCCGGGTGGTGTCGGTGTACATGCCCGGCCGGCGGCGGACGGGTTCGAGGCCGGAAAGAACCTCGATATCGGCTGCGTTGTACGACTGCGCCATCAGATCACGCGTTGAGCCCGGTATGCGGGCGGCGCGGATCATAGCAAAGCGGCGCCGCTGGCGAGCCGGATTGACCGCGATGCCGCCGCCTGTGTAGGGTGCGCGCCGTGTCGAAAAAAGCTCCATCAGGCGGATTCGAGCAGACCTTGTCCGAGCTTGAAACGCTGGTCGCGCGCATGGAAGCGGGCGATCTGCCACTTGAAGAGGCCTTGCGCAACTTCGAGCGCGGCGTGCAACTGACCCGTGATTGCCAGCAGGCATTGCAGAATGCGCAGCAGAAGGTGCAGATCCTGACGCAGAAGGCAGCCGGCGCTGCGCTGGAGGACTTCACTGCGCCCGCCGACGCGGCTGCCGACGCCGCCGACAAGCGCTGATTCCGGCCCTGCCATGACACCCGCTGCCATCAATACCCGACTGGGTGACGTACAGACACGCATCGAAGACGTGCTCGCCCGCTGTCTGCCGCGTACCGACGAAGCGGACAGCCGGCTGTGCGCCGCGATGCGCTACAGCGTACTGGGCGGCGGCAAGCGGCTGCGTCCGCTGCTGGTCTATGTCACCGGCGAGGCGCTGGATGCGTCCATCGAAGCGCTGGATGCGCCGGCTGCCGCCGTGGAACTGATCCACGCCTACAGCCTGATTCACGATGATCTGCCGGCCATGGACGATGACGATCTGCGCCGCGGTCGGCCGGCCTGTCATCGCGCCTTCGACGAAGGCACGGCCATTCTGGCCGGCGATGCGCTGCAGGCACTGGCCTTCGAAGTGCTCGCCAACGGCAGCTATACCGTGCCTGCGACGGCGCGCCTGCAGATGCTGTCGGTGCTGGCGCACGCCATCGGCACCGAAGGCATGGCCGGAGGTCAGGCCATCGACCTGGCTGCAGTGGGTCGTCCGCTGGATGGCACCAGCATCGAATTGATGCATCGACGCAAGACCGGCGCATTGATCTGTGCCAGCGTGGAGCTCGGCGCCATTGCCGCCGGCCGCACCGGAGCCGGCGAACGCGCGGCGCTGCGGCGCTACGGCGCGGAAATCGGCCTGGCCTTCCAGATCCAGGACGACATCCTCGATGTGGTTGGTGATACGCAGACGCTGGGCAAGATTGCCGGCGCGGACCGTGCGCTGGACAAACCCACCTATCCCAGCGTGCTGGGCCTTGCGGCCGCACGCCAGGCCGCCGCCCATCATCGCGATCAGGCACTGGCGGCACTGGACGAGCTGGGTCCGGCCAGTGCGCGACTGCGCGAACTGGCGCGATTTGTGGTCGATCGGGCGCATTGAGGCGCCGCCCTGTAAACTCGCTGCATGGCCGGCAACAGGACGTATCCGCTGCTCGAAAAACTCGACTCGCCGGCCGCGCTGCGCCTGCTGAGCGAGCGCGAACTGCCGGTGCTGGCCGCCGAACTGCGTCAGTTCCTGATCCACACCGTCAGCACCCGCGGTGGCCATTTCGCCGCTGGCCTTGGCACGGTCGAGCTGACAATCGCGCTGCACTATGTTTTCGACACGCCCCATGACCGCCTGATCTGGGATGTGGGCCACCAGGCCTATCCGCACAAGGTGCTCACGGGCCGGCGCGAACAGCTGCATACCATCAAACAGCTGCATGGACTGGCGCCCTTTCCGGCGCGCAACGAGAGCGAATACGACGCCTTCGGTGTGGGTCATTCGAGCACTTCGGTCAGCGCGGCACTGGGCATGGCGGTGGCCGCCGCACTCAGCGATCAGCAACGCCGCGTGGTGGCCGTGATCGGCGATGGTGCCATGAGCGCCGGCATGGCTTTCGAAGCACTGAACCACGGCGGCAGCCTGCCCGCCAACCTGATGGTGGTGCTGAACGACAATGACATGTCGATCTCGGAGAACGTCGGCGCGCTGTCCAATTACCTGGCCCGCGTGCTGTCGGGCAAGCTGTATGGGCAGCTGCGCGAAGGCGGCAAGCGCGCGCTGCGGCAGATGCCCACCTTCCGCGAGTTCGCGCGTCGCTCCGAAGAGCACATGAAGGGCATGTGGTTGCCCGGCACACTGTTCGAGGAAATGGGCTTCAACTATCTCGGGCCGGTGGATGGCCACGACCTGCCGGCGCTGCTGCGCATGCTGCGCAATGTGCGCGATCGCAGCGGCCCGCAGCTGGTGCATGCCGTCACGCGCAAGGGCAAGGGCTATGCGCCGGCCGAGGCTGACCCCATCACCTGGCATGGCCCAGGGCCATTCGATCCGGCCAGTGGCAAGCTGCTGAAGGAGAAGAGCAGCGGCCCGAGCTATTCGCAGATCTTCGGCAACTGGCTGTGCGACATGGCCGAGCAGGATCCGCGCATCGTCGGCATCACACCCGCGATGCGCGAAGGTTCCGGTCTGGTCGAATATTCGCGCCGTTTTCCGCAACGTTACTTCGATGTGGCCATCGCCGAACAGCACGCCGTGACCTTCGCCGCGGGCCTGGCCTGCGAGGGCATGAAGCCGGTGGTGGCCATCTATTCCACCTTCCTGCAGCGCGCCTACGATCAGCTGATCCATGATGTGGCGCTGCAGAACCTGCCGGTGGTGTTCGCGCTCGATCGCGCTGGCGTGGTCGGCGGCGACGGCGCCACGCACAACGGCGCCTTCGATCTTTCCTTTCTGCGCTGCCTGCCCAACATGGTGGTGATGGCACCGGCCGACGAGAACGAATGCCGGCAGATGTTGTTCACCGCCACCACCATCGAGGGTCCGGCCGCAGTGCGTTATCCGCGCGGTCAGGGGCCGGGTACCGCCGTGGTCAAACAGATGACGGCATTGCCGGTGGGCCGCGCCGAAGTGCGGCGGCGCGGCGGCGCGGGTCTGCTGCTGCTGTCCTTCGGCAGCATGCTGGCGGCAGCGCTCCGTTGCGCCGAGAAACTCGATGCCAGCGTGGTCAATATGCGTTTCGTCAAACCGCTGGATGTCGCTCTGTTGCGCGAACTGGTGCCGCAGCACCGCGCCATCGTCACGCTGGAAGAAAATGTGGTGGCCGGCGGTGCCGGCAGTGCGGTATTGGAACTGCTGGATGCCGAGGGACTGTCGCAGCCGCGACTGCAGATCGGCATGCCGGACCGCTACATCGAACACGGCAGCCGCGAGGAATGCCTGCGTGAGGCCGGCCTGGATGATCAGACCATCAGCGGCCGTATCGAGCGCTGGTGGAACGAGCTGCAGGGCGGGTTGAACAGCGCCCGGGGCGCCCCCAGAATGATCCTGGCCGCAGCGCCAGCCAAGGTAGTGAAGTCATGAACAGTGCCGCCGTCGAGGACGTGCAGGGCCGTGCCGATACGCGTCGCATTCCGATCAATCGGGTCGGCATCAAGGACATCCGCCATCCGGTGCGCGTCAAGGACCGCTCGGCCGGCGAGCAGCACACCATCGCCACCTTCAACATGTACGTGAACCTGCCGCACAATTTTAAGGGCACGCACATGTCACGCTTCGTCGAAATCCTGCACCATGAACGCGAGATCTCGGTGGACTCGTTCCGCTCCATGCTGCAGGAGATGACCACCCGTCTCGACGCCGAGGCCGGCCACATCGAGATGTCGTTTCCCTTCTTCGTCAACAAGCGCGCGCCGGTGTCGGGCGTCGAGAGCCTGATGGACTATCAGGCCATGCTGATCGGTGAAGCCTGCCGCGGCGAGACCAGCATCTGGGTCAAGGTGGTGGTGCCGGTAACCAGCCTGTGCCCCTGCTCGAAGAAGATCTCGGACTACGGCGCGCATAACCAGCGCTCGCATGTGACCATCAAGGCGCAGCTGCGCGAACACATGTGGATCGAGGAACTGATCGACATCGCCGAATCCGAAGCATCCTGCGAGCTGTACGGCATCCTCAAGCGCCCCGACGAGAAGTACGTGACCGAGCGCGCCTACGACAACCCCAAGTTCGTCGAGGACATGGTGCGCGACGTGGCCGTGCGTCTCAACGACGAACCGCGTGTCATGGGCTACGTGGTCGAGAGCGAGAACTTCGAGTCGATCCACAACCATTCGGCCTATGCGCTGATCGAGCGCGACAAGGACCAGGATCCGCCGCCCGCGCCTGCGCGGAGTTGATCCCCCGGTGATCATTCAGGGCGGCGCGTGGCCTGCGGCCATGCCCTCGCCTTGACCGGCGCTTCGCAGACTCTGAAGGTCTGCTCAGCGCTGATCGGTCAAGGCTCGGCGCGCCTCATTCGCGATCACCGGGCGATCAACTCCGCGCAGGCGCAGGCTGACGTTCCGTGGCTTGACACTCTCAGAGTCGCGGATCGGTGGTCGTCTGACTACGATCTGCGGTGCGCCGAGCGGCGATCAACTTGAGGTAGTGAGCCTCACCTTCAGACAGTTACCGGATCCGACGACGGAGTTTTTCCAACCAGTCGCCAGCGGCATTTTAAAGAGTTCACATATCGTGTAGCGCTGACAAGAAACCACGAACATGTGATCCTTTCGATCGATCGAGAGGAAGTGTTCTTTCTCACACGACCTCGCCCTACAATTCGATGTCGAGTTACTGCCATCCGAACAAAGAAACATGGCAGAGGAACCAACCCGGCTTCCGCAGTCGCCCGATGCAGCCCCTGCGAGAAATCCGGGCTGGCGCCCGTCACGGGCACGTGGTCGCGGAGTGGATGTT
>JAIBJM010000011.1 GCA_020029535.1 Gammaproteobacteria bacterium
GCAAGCTCGGATTCTCGGCGCAGCGCACCATGCGCATTGCGCAGCAGCTGTATGAAGGCGTGGATATCGGTGAAGGCAGCGTGGGTCTGATCACCTACATGCGTACCGATTCGGTGACGCTGGCCGCCGAGGCCATCACCGACATCCGCGCCACCATCGAAAAGCTGTATGGCAAGGAAGCGGTGGCCGAGGAAGTACGCGTCTACAAGACCAAATCGAAGAATGCGCAGGAAGCGCACGAAGCGGTACGCCCCACGTCGGCGGGTATCGTGCCGGCCGACATCGAACGCTATCTCGACACCGATCAGTACAAGCTGTACGCGCTGATCTGGAAACGCGCCGTGGCCTGCCAGATGGCACATGCGGTATTCGATACCGTAGCCATCGACATGCTGGCCGGCCCGGATGGACCCGGCCGCCATCTGCTGCGCGCCAATGGCTCGACGCTGGTCAAGGCCGGTTACATCGCCGTTTACCAGGAAGGCCGCGATGACTCGGTCGAGGATGATTCCGACCATGTGCTGCCGCCGATGCAGGCAGGCGATGCGGTCACGCTGCTGGCGCTGAATCCGGAACAGCATTTCACCGAACCGCCCCCGCGTTATACCGAGGCGTCGCTGGTCAAGGCGCTGGAGGAGTACGGCATCGGCCGTCCTTCCACCTATGCATCGATCATCTCGACACTGCGCGACCGCGAGTATGTGGAAATCGACAACCGGCGCTTCACGGCCACCGATATCGGCAGGATCGTGTGCCGATTCCTGACCGATCATTTCCACCAGTACGTCGAGTACGGCTTCACTGCTGCGATGGAAGACGAGCTGGATGCGGTGTCGCGCGGCGAAGAGCCGTGGACCGCGCCGCTGCAGAAATTCTGGAAGCCTTTCATTACGCAAGTCGAGCAGATCGAGAAGAATGTCACCCGTGAGCAGGTGGCGCAGGCGCGCGAACTGGGCACCGACCCGGGCAGCGGCAAGCCAGTGACGGTGCGCATGGGTCGCTTCGGCCCCTTCGTGCAGATCGGCACCAAGGATGACGAGGAAAAACCACGTTTCGCCGGCCTGCGGCCCGGCCAGAAGATGGACAGCCTCAAGCTGGACGAGGCGCTGTACCTGTTCATCCTGCCACGCAAACTGGGACAGACCGCGGAAGGCGAGGCAATTTCCGCCGCCACCGGCCGGTTCGGACCGTACGTCAAGTACGGCAGCAAGTACGTGTCGCTGAAGGAAGATGATCCGTACACGGTGACGCTGGAGCGCGCGCTGGAGGTCATCAAGGCCAAACAGATCGCTGACGCCAACCGCATCATCACCGACTTCGGCATCGACGCCATTCAGGTGCTGAACGGCCGTTATGGTCCGTACATCAGCAATGGCCAGAAGAATGCACGCATCCCGAAGGACCGCGATCCCAAGGCGCTGACACTGGAAGAATGCCGCGAGCTGCTGGCCGCCGCGCCGGCCAAAGGCACGCGTGGCCGCTTCGGCCGCAAGGCAGCGCCTGCCAAAGCGGCCACTGAAGCTGCGCCGTCCGGGACACCGAAGCCGGCCAGGACAAAAGCCAAGACAACGGCTGCCGCCGCACCGAAAAAAGCAGCAGCCAAGAAATCCGCGCCAAAGAAGAAGGCCGCAGCGCGCAAGGCCGTGCCCGACACCGCTGCGAGCTGACGAACAATTGCAGGCGGCGCGATGAAATACCGCCATGACTTTCACGCCGGCAATTTCGCCGACGTGCACAAACACGTAGTGCTGCTGGCGTTGTTGCGCGCCCTGCAACGCAAGTCCAAGGGCTTCCTGTACCTGGACACGCATGCCGGCAGCGGTCGCTACGACCTGACCAGCGCAGCCGCTCATCATGGTGCGGAGGCCGCGCACGGCATTCACCTGCTGGCCCGCACCACACCCCGCACCGAAGCGCTGCGCCACTATCTGGACACCATCGCCGGCTGGCGCCAGCGCTGTGGCAACCCGCGCGCTTATCCGGGTTCACCCTTGCTGGCCGCTGCACAGCTGCGCGCCCAGGACCGCGGCATCTGCTGCGAGCTGCAACACAGCGCATTCCGCATGCTGGAGCGTACGCTGGCCGACCAGCCGCAGCTGCGGGCAGAATGCGCCGATGGCTATGTTCAATTGCGCGCGCTGCTGCCGGCCGTCGAACGCCGCGCGCTGGCGTTGATCGATCCGCCCTATGAAGACAGCGCGCAGGAATTCAACCATGCCGCCGACGCCATCGACGCGGCCCTGCGACGCCAGGCCAATGCCGTGATTGCGCTGTGGTATCCCATCAAGGACCAGCGCAGTCTGGCGCCCTGGCTGCAGCGCATGGGCAGGCTCGCAACGCCCACGCTGCAAGCGGAACTGTGGCTGCATCCGCGCGACTCGCAGGTGGCACTGAATGGCTCGGGAATGCTGATCGTCAACCCGCCGTTTGAATTCGATCGCGACATGAGCGACTGGTTGCCCGAGCTGGCGACACTGCTGGGCGCCGATACACAGGGCGGATCCTCGCAGCAGTGGCTGGTCCATGAGTAAGCCCGACCGCTATGCCGTGATGGGCTGGCCGATCGCGCACAGCCGTTCGCCGCAGATTCACACCTTGTTTGCGCAGCAGACCGGCCAGTCGCTGGTGTATGAGGCCATCGCCGTCGAGCCGGAGAACTTCCCGGCAGGCGTGCACGGGTTCTTCGCCAGTGGCGGTCGCGGCCTCAACATCACGCTGCCGCACAAGGAGTCGGCCCATGGGCTGGCAACTTCGTTGAGCGAACGCGCGCGACTGGCCGGTGCGGTCAACACACTGTGGCCCGATGCCGAAGGCAGCCTGCGCGGCGACAACACTGATGGCGCGGGCCTGATCCGCGATCTCGTCCACAACCTGGGCTGGGAGCTGGCGGGCAGGCGGGTATTGCTGCTGGGTGCGGGCGGCGCCGCGCGTGGCGTAGTGGCGCCGCTGCTGGCGCTGCGTCCGGCTCAGCTGACCATTGCCAACCGGACCGCTGCACGAGCCGAACTGCTGGCCCATGCCTTTGCCGGGCTGGGCGCGGTCAGCGGTTGTGGCATCAACGCCATCGGCGCGCAGTCCTTCGATGTGATCGTCAATGCCACCTCGGCCAGCCTGGCCGGTGACGCTGCCGGACTGCCGGAGCATGCGGTGGCTGAGCGCACGCTCTGCTACGACATGGCCTACGGCAAGGTCGACACGGCCTTCACGCGCTGGGCACGAACGCACGGCGCGGCGGTGACCGAAATGGGCCTGGGCATGCTGGTGGAGCAGGCCGCCGAAGCCTTCGAGCTATGGCGCGGCGTTCGGCCCGCCACCGCGCCGGTCCTGGCCGCGCTGCGCGCCATCTGAGTTCGCTGGCCGCTTGAAGAAATCCGGCTCGGGTTCCAGCGCCGGCGGTTTCGCCGGCAGCTTCAATGCTGCACGCAACTCGAGACGCCGTTCCGCCCACTGACGCTGGAAAACCGGGTTCTGCATCAGCAGCGCCGCACCCACCGTGCCGGCTACGCGTCCGGCTTCCACGTCCGAGGGAAAGTGCGCGCCGACGATCATGCGTGATTCGCCATACTGCCGGGCCCGTGCAAAAAGTTCAGCGCGCTTCTCGGGCACCACATCGGCCAGCAGGATGGCGCAGATGGTGCCGAAGGTCGCATGGCCGCTGGGATAGGAGGTGTAGTCCCTCTCGCGCTGGAGGCGATCCTTTTCCGCCTGCCGGCGCGCCGCTTCAGCCTCATCGCGCGGTGGCGGCTCCGGCGGCAGGCATTTCGGGTCCACCGGCAGGGCACCGGGCATCACGTCAGCCATTCGTTCGACCGCGCTGCTTGCCATGTAGGGACGCGGCCGCTTCCAGTAGGTCTTGGGCGCATTGGCCACCGCTGCGGCATTGCCGGCAGCACCGCTCAGGAATCTGAGCGCCGCCTCGGCCGCGGGTGACTTGAGTTCCTCGCCCAGTACATCACTGAAGCGCGTACAGGTCCCCTCGGCGTCGGCGACAGCGCGCGCCGTGGTGCCAACCAGTTTCGCGTTGCGTTGCGCCTGCAATACCGCTTCGATGTCGCTGCGCTGCTGCGCCGAGTCGGCAGCAGGGGGCGGCGGCAGCATGGCGACGGCGTCCACCTGCGTGGGCAGAACATAGGCCGGACCGGATGGCCCCAACGTGGGACAACCGGCAGGGGGCACCCATCCCGGCGGCAGCGGCGGCAGGCCGCCCTGAGCCGCGAAACCTGTGCGCATCAGGCACAGCAAAGTTGCAGCGATGATGACGCCCTGACAGCAGTACTTTTTCATGGTCCCCCCGGTGGATCCGACCTTTCTCCGGTCAATGCACGCCTCATAATAAGCCCATGACCGTGCTGTCCGCCGCCATCCTGCTGTTTCTGGTGCTGGACCCGCTGGGCAATATCCTGCTGTTCACCTCAGCGCTGCAGAACGTGCCGGCCACCCGGCGCATACGCGTAGTCACACGTGAACTGCTGATTGCCTACCTGATCCTGGTGATCTTCCTGTTCATCGGCGAACCGCTGCTGCGGATACTGAACATTTCCGGTCCGGCACTCAGCGCGGCCGGCGGACTGGTGCTGTTCCTGATCGCGCTGCGCATGGTATTTCCCGCTGCCGACCTCGAACATGGCGCCGGCACCAGCGACGAGCCCTTCATCGTGCCGCTGGCAATTCCTTACGTGGCGGGACCATCGGCATTGGCCACGGTGCTGCTGCTGATGAATCGCGAACCATCGCGCTGGCCCGAATGGTTGCTGGCGCTGACGCTGGCCTGGCTGGTCAGCACCGCCATCCTGCTGCTTGGCGGTCGTATCGGCGTGTTTCTGGGAAGGCGCGGTCTGGTGGCGCTGGAGCGCCTGATGGGCCTGCTGCTGGTGGCGCTGGCGGTGCAGATGTTTCTGCAGGGATTGCGACAGGCGCTGGCCGCGCCCATTCAGGGCTAGTGAGTCAGCGCGTACAGCGCGTAATTGACGCCGAGACGGATGCCCAGGTTGGAATCTTCCTGCGGATACTCGGGCACGTCGGCCCATTGCCATGAATCGCCCAGGTCGTTGTTGAACGCGATGGCAATCATGACCCGGCCATCGTCATCCAGCACCGCGCGCCAGTGCGGATCGACACCGTCGGCGCGGTAGGGCAGCCCGCGACCCATCAGCGAGCGCATGTTGCTGATCTGCTTTCTCTGCTGCAGATCGTAGAGCACGGTGAATACCGGATGGTCATCGGGCAGCTCGACCACCGGACGGTCCGGGAACACGCGCCGCAGTGTTTCCTCGAAGCCCTCCCATTCGCGGCTGCCGAAGAAGCTGTCGCAGAGCAGGAAACCGCCGCGCAGCAGGTAATCACGCAATCTGGCGGCCTGTTCATCGCTCAGATCCCATGAGCCAGGCAGGCCGACGATCAGGAACGGCCAGTTGTAGACATCATCGCCGTCATCGAGATTCACCGGCTGTTCCACCGAGCGCACATTGGTGGTGGTCAACCGGCGCATCAGTTTGGCGAACACGCGGTCGCCGCGCGGATAGTCCACGGTCCAGGAGGTGCCGCCGCGGGTCCAGTCGCCGCCGAAGCCGCGAAAGCCGCCGGGGTACATCAGACGTCCCACCACGAATTCGCCGGGAACCTGATAGTCGCTGGGCAACGGCGCATCGGCATCGTCGCGCTCGATGCCGAGATAGACGCGGAATTCGCGCTGGGCCCACAGCACCCCGCTGGCCAGCAGCAGACCGGCGGCCAGCCATGCTCCCCGGCGTCGCAACTCACCTGCCCCCGGTGGCTTTGAGCAGGAAGGCGCGGCGCTGTTCCACGAAGGTCTTCAGGCTCATGCCGGGCGCCGTCACCGGGCCGGTATAGAACTCGGGAACATCGGTCGCCAGCCCTGCGGTGAAGGCCTCGATGCTGTAGAGCTTGCGCACATCCTGCCGCACATCGTCGGCGATCAGCGCCTGGTAGCGCCGAGCCACCGGTCCGAATTTCTCCCAGTTCAACCAGCGTTCCGCCACATCGCGCACATAGCCAAGATATTTCTGCTTGTACTCAGGCACCAGCAGCAAACGATACAGCAGCGCCTTTTCCACCTCGTCGGCGCCGGACAGCGGATCGAGCGCCACCGACCCGGCAGGTGGCGAGGGCGTACGGCTGGGCTGATCGCGCCGGAGCCAGCCACCGCCGCGCTCGACGGGGCGCAGCGATTCGTTGGCGTCATGCGTGACGAAACGGAAACGACCGCTGGCGTCCACATACAGGCTGTAATCGCTGGCGCGCGCATGGAAGCCATCGCTGTTCAGCAGCGCGTTGTCGACCGCCAGAAAGCGCAACGCGGCATCCACATCCAGCAGCGGCGCTATGGCCGCAGGCAACCTGTCGGTGGGTGTCTGGTTCAGCACGCGGCACAACTTCACCAGCATGGCCCAGGCATCGGCCTTGGTGGCCGCCGCACCCTTGTCCTTCAGATCGTAGATGGCCTGATAGGGAGCCGGATTCTCGCCGAGATATTCGAGACCACCGCGACCCATGGGCGTTCCTTCCACCTTCCAGATCGGCCCTGCGCTACCGCCGGCCATCCTGGTGTAGATCTCGTCTTCGGGCTGCTGGTTGATGTAAATGCCCCAGTCGCGGCCATTGATTACCACGCGCATGTAATTGGCTTTCAGCGCCGGGTAGTAATCGCGCGCTATGTGCATGTACATGACGCTGCGCAGGAAGGTGGGATCGCCAGCAGAGTTGAGCAGCGCCACCTTCTTGTTGCCCAGCAGGCGCTGCTGCTTGCGTACGAAGTTGATGTCGACGTTCAATGAACGCTTCTGTCCGGCACTCACCATGCGGAAGCTGGTCTGGCCGCGAAAACTGACGCCCACATCGTGGTAGACCTTGCCGTCCATCGTCAGCGTCGCAGGCACCTTGACGTCGCTGTTCTTGAATACCGCGAGTTCGTCTTCCCAGGTCGGTGTGTCGAAATCCAGGAACACGGTGCGCACCACTGCCGGGTCGTACAACCATTCATGGGTGTAACGGCGAACCTCGGCGGGCTTGATCCTGCGCGCAGCGGCCACTTCCTGCGGTGAGACGCGACTGACATCGAAGCCGAAGTCCACCATCGCAGCCTGACGTTCGCGCGCATTCAACATGCCGTCGCCGTCCTTGTCGTAGCGCTGCTGGATGCGGAAATCCTGTGAGGGCCCGAAACGACCAAACTGCGCCACTGCAACTGAGACCGCGCTCAATGCACCCAGCAGCAGGATGAATCTGGACAGATACCGCATGGTCGAATCCTGACTCTATCTTGTGCAAGCCAGTCGCCTGCCGCGGACAAGATTTGTCATGCACGCCGCGGCACGGGACGACGACCCGTTTTTCATGGGACAGCGCGATACTAACGAAACCACCTCAATTAACGGTTGCAAAGCCGCTATTGATTCGTATACGTTACAAAAATGTGGTTAGCCTCCGAGATGGCCGTGTTCGCCCGCGTCGTGGACCTGGGCTCGTTCACCGCCGCGGCACGGGCCCTGTCCGTGCCCAAGGTGGCCATCAGCCGCGCGGTACGGGGGCTTGAGAAACGGCTGGGCAGACCGCTGCTGACCCGCACTACACGACGTATCGCACTCACGGATGCCGGCCGCGCACTGCTGCCCTATTGCCGCCGTATCGTGGTGGAAACAGAAGCAGCACGGATCGCCATGGCGCCGCTGGCCATGAACCGCACCAATCTGCGGGTGCTGGCCGATTCCGCCTATGGCCGGCTGTTGTTGAGCCCCCTGCTGCCACGGTTTCTGGAGCGTTTCCCCGACATTCCGCTGGAAGTGGAAATGCTGGCCGAGGTGCCGGCCTCACCGGGCGAGGAATGGGATGTGCTGATCCAGAACGGAGCGCCGCAGCTCGACGGTCTGGTGGGCACGTCGCTGGGTACCCCACCAGTGATCCTGTGTGCCACGCCCGCGTACCTGCGTGTCCACGCCGCTCCGATCCAGCCTGCCGGGTTGGCGGAGCATGCCGTGCTGGTGCCCGGCATTGCTGTCAATCAGCTGCGTCTGCAGCGTGGTAACCAGCAGATCCAGGTGCCCCTGTTGCCACGTCTGGTGGTCAATGACCCCGCGGTCATCCACGCCGCCACCGCGGCGGGCACCGGCATCGGGGTGTTGCCCGAGTTCCTGTGCCGGCAGGGACTGGCCATGGGCAAGCTGGAACGTGTGTTGCCGGAGTGGTCAGCGGCCAATGTGCTCGATCTGTACGCGGTCAGCGACCTGCGGCGTGCCAGCACACAGGCCGTGATTTCGCTGGTGGAATTCCTGGTCGCAAACATGGTGCCGGTGCTGGGTCAGACCGGCGGTGCCGGGAGACGTGACTCCGCGACCTGAGCGAGGCGGTTGGCCGTCAGATCAGATCCGCATCGCTGTGCGCCACCGCTGCGCCGCCGCCGGCCACCACACGCGCCAGTGCCACGGCCTGCGGCAGCCAGTGGCTGACATAAAAACGCGCGGTTTGTTGTTTCGCACGCAGAAAGCCGGCATCCCCGCTGCCGTCTGCCAGCATTCGCGTGGCGATGGCAGCCGATTCCACCAGTAGCGCGCCACCCATCACAAAGCCGCATTGCTTCATGAAGGGCACTGCCACCGCGTAGGCCTCGGCCGGGTTCTGCACTGCCAGCTGCATCAGCGCATCGCCGGTGGCGCGCAGGCTGCGCAATGCATCGCCGGCCGCATCGATCAATGCGCCGGTTCCCGCATCGGCGCCTTTCTGCGCCAGCAGCGAGTCCTGCAACGCATCGACCAGCGCATGCATGGCGGCGCCCTTGTCGCGCAGCAGCTTGCGCCCGAGCAGATCATTGGCCTGGATGCCCGTGGTGCCCTCGTAGATGGCGGCGATGCGCACATCGCGCATGGCCTGCGCCACGCCGGTTTCCTCGATGAAGCCCATGCCGCCGTGCACCTGCACGGCCAGCGAAGTCACTTCATTGACCAGTTCGGTGCACCAGCCTTTGACGATGGGAATCAGCAGTTCGCCGCGACGGTGTATCGGCAGGCCCGCAGGCTCATCGGCCGCCGCCCGCGCCAGATCGAACTGCAGCGCTGCATACAGAGCCAGCACGCGCATGGCCTGCACGGCGGACTTCATTGCCAGCAGCATGCGGCGCACGTCGGGGTGCTGGATGATGGGCACCGCACCGGCCGTGGACGCCACCACCGACCGGCTCTGGATGCGTGTGCGCGCCCACTCGCTGGCCTGCTGCAGCACCCGTTCGCCCACGCCCACGCCCTGCATGCCCACCGACAGCCGCGCCACATTCATCATCACGAACATGTACTCGAGACCGCGGTTGGGCTCGCCGACCAGATAGCCCATGGCGCCCTGACGATCGCCAAAGGACATCACGCAGGTGGGACTGGCATGGATGCCCAGCTTGTGCTCGATGGACACGCAACGCAGATCATTGGGCTGCTGCGGATTGCCCTGCTCATCCAGCAGAAACTTCGGTACCACAAACAACGAAATGCCCCGGGTGCCGGCCGGCGCGCCGTCGATACGCGCCAGCACCAGGTGCACGATGTTGCCGGTCATGTCGTGATCACCGTAGGTGATGAAGATCTTCTGGCCGAACACCAGATAGTGATCGCCGGCAGGCTGGGCACGCGTGCGGATCGCCGACAGATCCGAGCCGGCCTGCGGCTCGGTGAGATTCATCGTACCGGTCCACTCGCCGCTGACCATCCTGGGCAGAAAGCGCTGCTGCAGTTCAGCCGAGCCGGCCACGATCAATGCCTCGGCGGCGCCACGCCCCAGCAGCGGACACAGCATGAAGGCCATGTTGGCCCCTATCCAGATGTCCTCGGCGGCAATGGCCACCGTCAACGGAACGCCCTGGCCGCCGTGCCTGGCATCCGTTGCCAGTTGTGTCCAGCCATCGGCGGCGAATTGCCGGTAGGCCGCGGCAAATCCTGCCGGCATGCGCACCCCGGCTTCGCTCCACTTCGCGCCCTCGCGATCGCCCACGACATTGAGCGGGTCGAGGATCTGCTCGGCGAAGCGGCCGGCTTCAACCAGTATGGATTCCGCCAGATCGTTCGAATAGCCGGCAAAGTGCCTCGATTGCGACAGCTGCTGCAGCTTCAGCTGATGTTCGAACAGGAACTGGAATTCCCTGAGCGGTGCGCGATACACGACATCCTCCGACGTTCAGCGCCTGCCGAACAGACGCTTGAGAAACGATGGCTTGTCCTTGCGGGGTGCAACAGAATGCTTGACCGGTAGCCGGCTCGGCGTTGCAGCGGATCTGTCGGGAGCCACAGTGCCATAGGGGTTGTAACCACCTCCTGGCGGTGGCGCGACAGTATTGCTGCCCGGATCGTTGTCGTCACCATTCCGACTGAATGGCAACTTGTCCTCCTCAATCTTCAGACCCGGCACTTCCAGCCGCTTCAGCAAGGCCGATGTGGTATCCAGCGCATGCTTGCCGGTGTCCACGGCCCATTGCCAGATCGCGCGCCCCTGCTTGTCGTGATGGACGCGTCCGGGCGCTGCCGGCAATTCAGCCTTTTTCTTCTGCTGATCCATTTACCAACTGTAGCGCACGCGATAGCGCAGCACCGTCTCTGCATCGCGCGGCACGGTCACATCGAAGTGGATCAGCTGGGCGCTGTCCTTGACGAAGGGCTGGCTGCTGCGAAGCACGTTCCAGCCCGACCAGCGGTACAGGGGTTCCCGCACCACCACAGTGGCCGGCCGCGCCCGATGATTGCGCAGGCGGATTTCAATTTCCTCTTCGGCCCAGCGCGCCTGCGAATCCAGCGTGAAATCCACCTGGCGCCGTTCACCCACCACGTCGAAGGCGCTGCCCAGGCGCAGGCTGATCAGCTCGTCCTTCGGCGTGTGTCCGATCACATCTTCACCGATGAACTCGACGCTGCTGTCGGCGCTGTCGAGCCGCGAAACCCGCACGCGACCGGCTGGCAGCGGTATGCCCAGCCCGGATGCCGCGTTGTTGCGGAATTCGAGATAGGTGTCGACCTTGGTATTCGTGGCAAAGCCCGGGTTGCGTTCGGTGTACGGCGCACCGAACTGCGGCGGCGAGAGGCCCTGATAGACCAGCCGCCGCGTGGCCGGAATGCGGCTGGCCTTGTCGAACAGCTCCAGCTGCTTGGTCGAATTGTTCGGAATGCTGGTGCGACGGCCCAGCGTGTACAGATGAAATTCGTCGAAAGCCTTCTGCTCGAAGCCACCCTCACTGTCGCGCGCCGCCATCATCACCAGTTCACGGGTCCTGGCCGGGGGCTGCGCGCGATTGACATCGCCGGCAATCAGCTTGAGCCGTGCATCGGCAAAGCCGGCGCCCGACTGGTTGATGATGCTGACCCACGCGGAAAGATCCAGCATGCCATTCGCACTGTCGCGCCCTTCGGTGAACAGTGCGTTGTAGTCGGCCCACCAGGTGACGCCACCGGTCTGATAGGTCACACGTGCGCGCTGGGTGCCGCTGACGCCGGAGTTCAGATCCCACAGCAGCGTCGGCTGCGTGATCAGTCCGCCCGGCAGTTCCGGAAAGCGCACCGCGGAAAAATTCTGCAGCGAGTGAATGCCGCCATCGGCCGAACGCAGCACCAACCCGTCCGCTGCCGAAAGCAGCGTGCCCGACACGCTCGAGAGCTGGCCGCCGACATCGCGCTCGACGGTCACCGGACGATCCAGGTAGCGCAGCAGGAGCTTTGCACTGCTGACCAGATCGAACTGGAAGTTCTGCTCCAGCACCCGCACCGAGGGCTGCGCCGGCACGCTGAAAGTCACTGTGGTGGGATCGATCAGCGCCGCCACCTCGGTGAAGCGCAGCGTCGAGCGCCCCGCTGTCAGTGCCACATCGCGATCCTGCCTGACCACGGCGTAGCCGGGCACCGCAGCGGCGGGCGGCGATGCGCCGCCCGGCACCGGACGGTAGAAATCCGGCGAGATGGCGCCGGGCAACTGCGAGCTGTAGATGGTCAGCGCCGTATCGTCCGCCTGCACCGCCCAGGACGAACCGCACAGCAACACCATGCTCAGCAACGACGTGCACTGCCAGACCCTGTCCCGCATTGAATTCATGGGAAATAGCTCCATTCAATCAACAACTTCTGCGATCCGCGGCGCGTCGCACAAAGACAAACCTTCGAACTGTGAGCTGCTGCGCGCAGCGCCGGCAGCCTCACAGGCAGGATAAGGTCGTCCTGGCGACAAAATACGCGCGCACCACCCAAAATGGCAGACAGAGTTCCGTTGGTATCCGCATCTGGATCCGTGGCCTTGCCGACCATCCCGCCGACGGCAACCATGGACCGTGATTTCATCGCGCGCAATCAGATCGTCGAGCGATATCTGGCCGGCAAGCTGCCGTTGAAGGGCGCGCAGGACTTCGAGCGTTACTGCCGCGAGAACCCGGAGCTGCTCGATGAACTGCGCCTCACCGACCAAGTGCACGCCGGGTTGCGGCTGCTCGATGCCAGTGGCCTGGCGTTGCCGTGGGAGCAGAAGCCGCGCCGCTTCTGGGAAAAGCTGCCGGTGTTCATCGGTGTAGCCGTGCTGGCGCTGGCTCTGGCGGTGTTGGCCGCCGTGGTGGCGACCCGGCTGTCGGCAAGGAACGCGCAAATCGGCTCATTGCAGGATGCCGTCGCCACCCAGCCACTGCATCCCGCGGTCAGTACCCGCAGCGTGACGTTGCTTCCCAGTCGCACGGCGCCATCGCGCACCAACGCCACTGTGGTCGGCGGCGAAGCGCAGATGGCTGACCTGCGCGTTGACATGTCCTGGTCGCGCTATACGGCCTTTCGCGTAACGATCGACCGCGTCGATCAGGGACGCGCGCTGGTGCTGTACAACCTGCTGCGCGATTCCAACGGTCATCTGCGCATTGCCTTCAACACCACGGCCCTGGGTCCCGGCAGCTACCAGCTCGCCATTGAAGGCCTGACGCTGAAGGGCGACCTGGTGCCACAGGCCTGGGTGACGGTAGGCGTCCGCCGCTGAGCGCGATCAGCTGAGCGCCGAACGCGGCGGATGATTCAGCACCGAGCGGGTAGCCACCCAACCCGTGAACCCGACGATCGCCACGGTGCCCAGCACCCCCAGCAGCCAGAAGGTCAGGTTGAAGCGGTAATTCAGCTCCAGCTGACGGGCCAGCATGAAACCACCGAAAGCCGCACCGCTTGCAGCCAGCGTACCGGCCAGCAGGCCCAGCGCCGAGAATTCCGTCAGCACGCTGCGCACGATCATGCCGCGTTGCGCGCCCAGCACGCGCAATACCGCCGTCTCGTAGCTTCGCTCATCACGGCTGGCCTGCACCGCCGCGAGCAGCACCGTCAGTCCCGCCAGCAGCGTGAACACGAACACGCTCTGCACGGCTGTCACGGCCTTGTCGATCATCGAGCGCACCTGCGCCAGCAGACTGCCCACATCGAACACCGAGACGGTGGGGAAACGGCGCACGAAATCCGTCATCTCGCCCGGACTGCTCGGCTCGAACAGTGCGCTGGTCATGTAAGTGCCGGCGGCACCGTCGAGCAGACCGGGCGGAAACACGATGAAGAAATTAGGCTTGAAGCTGTCCCACTTCACCTCGCGGAAGCTGGCGACGGTCACGGTGATCCGCTCGCCGGCGATGTCGAAACCCAATCTGTCGCCCAGTTTCAATCCCAGCTCTTCCTGGAACTCGGTGGCCAGCGACACCAGTGGCTTGCCTTCGTCGCCCGGCTGCCACCACTGGCCAGCCACGATACGGTTGTCGTCGCCGAGCTCACTCGACCAGGTCAGATTCTGCTCGCGATCGGCCATGCCACCGCGCTGCGGAGGCCCATCGTCCGGACCCGCAGGTCCGCCGCTGGAGCTCACGGCGTGTGCATCCCGGTCGTTAATCGTCACCAGCCGGCCACGCACCATGGGCAGCATGCGTTCCACCTTGCCGCCCTGCGCCGTAAGGCGGGCACGGAACTCCTCCTGTTCGCCGGATGGAATGTTGACGAAGAAGTAGTTGGGGATGTTGGCAGGAATGCTGGCGCGCCAATCGGTGACCAGGTCGCGCCGCAGGGTGGCCAGCACCAGCAACAGCATGATGCCGAGGCCGAAGGCGACAATCTGCGTGACGCTTTCGACGCGACGGCGCGCAAGACTGGCAATGCCGTAGCGCCATGCCACGCCGGACCCGCCGCGCGAATGCGCCGTGAAGCTCACCAGCCCCCAGCCCGCGCCGCCCAGTATCAAGGTCGCTGCTGCCAGAGCGCCGACGAACCAGCCGCTCAGCACTGCATCACCGAGGGTGCCGTACACGACCACGATCACCGCGACCACCGCCGGCGTAACGGCCGCCCAGGCCCCCGGTGTCGGCGGACCCACGTCGCGACGCAGGACGCGCAGCGCCGGAACACGGGTCATCTGCAGCAATGACGGCAGCGCAAATCCGGCCAGCATGGCCACCGCCACCAGCAGGCCGATCAGCATGGGCTGCAGGCCGGCGGGCGGCAGATCGGTGCGCAGCAATCCCTGCAGCGCACTGATCAGCCACGACTGCGTAATCCAGCCCATCACGCTGCCCAACGCGGTAGCCGCCAAGGCCAGCAGCAGCAACTGCGTCACGCTGACAGTCAGCACGAATGCACGGCTGGCGCCCAGTGTTTTCATCAGCGCCACGGCGTCGAGATGCCGCCGCACATAGCTGCGGGCGCTCATCGCCACCGCCACTGCACACAGCAGAATGGCCACCAGGCTGGCCAGGCCCAGGAAGCGGCCGGCGCGACGCGTGGCATCGCCGATCTGCGGACTGTCTTCACTGACATCCGCCATGCGTTCGCGTTGCCCTGCCTGCTGCGCATGCCAGTCGCGGAAAGCATTCAGCTGCGGACGCTCACCGGCGATCAGCAACGCATGGCGCACCTGACTGGCGGGCTGGATCAGCTGGGTTGAAGCCAGGTCCGCCTCGTTCATCAGCAGACTGGCGGAGAATTCCTGGAATGCCGAGCCCTGGTCAGGACGTGAAATCAGGATGCGATCGAGCCGCAATTCGCGCGCGCCAACGGTGATGTTGTCGCCAATCTTGACGCCCAGTGCGGCGGCAAGCTTTGAATCGGCCCATGCCTGCCCGGGCGCCGGAATCTGCCGCGTAACCGTGCCGGGTGCAAACGGTGTGTCAGCCACTGTCACGGTACCGCGCAGCGGATAACCATCGGTGACCATACGGATATTGGTCAGCTGGTTGACATCACCGTGGAATACCGCAGACAACAGTGTGGTCAGGCGCGCCGTGCGCAAACCCAGCTGTCGCGCCATCGGCTCATTGTCGGCCGATAGCGGGCGCGGTGACTGGACCCGGATGTCGGCGGCCAGCACCTCGCTGGCCTGCAGCGCAATCGAGCGATTGATGCGATCGACCAGGAAACCCACGCCGGTCAGCGCGCCCACCGCAACACTCAGCGACAGCAGCAGCACGGCCAGTTCGCCGTAACGCCATTCGCGGCTCAGCGATCGCAGCGCGATGACGATGGCGCGCATGAGCTACCGCAAGCCGCCGTTTTCCATGGTCAGCACCCGACCACAGCGAGTGGCGATGGAACGGTCGTGGGTCACCAATACCAGCGTGGTGCTGGAGTCGGCATTCAGTTCAAACAGCAGCTGCGTGATGCGCTCACCGGTGGCCATGTCCAGATTGCCGGTGGGTTCGTCGGCGAACAGCACCGCCGGCCGGCTGACGGAAGCGCGAGCCAGCGCTACTCGCTGCTGCTCGCCGCCGGAAAGCTGCCGCGGATAGTGGCCCGTGCGTGAAGCCAGTCCGACACGCGCCAGCATGTCGGCGGACAGTTGCCGCGCGTCGCTGCGGCCCGCCAGCTCGAGCGGCAGCATGACGTTCTCAAGCGCCGTCAGCGAAGGTATCAGGTGAAATGACTGGAATACGAAGCCGACCTTTTCGGCGCGCAGACGGGCGCGGCCGTCTTCATCGAGCGTCGTCAGATCCTGGCCGGCCAGCGAAATACGTCCGGACGTCGGCAGATCGAGTCCCGCGAGCATGGCCAGCAATGTTGACTTGCCGGCGCCTGACGGCCCGACGATCGCTACGGTTTCCCGCGATTCGATGTGGAACGAAACGTCCCTCACAATGGTCAGCAGTCCCTCGGGACTGCTAACCTCACGAGTGATGTTTTCCGCCTTGAGCACAATATCGCGCGTCATCGTCATCCTGCTGCTGGTTTGCACAGCGTCGTTGGCCCGGCCATCAATGGCAGCCGACACGTCCGTTCCGGTCATCCTGGTGTTTGGCGACAGCCTGAGCGCCGGTTACGGATTGCGGCGCGGCGAGGGCTGGACCGATCTGCTCAGCGAAAGGTTGCGCAAGGCAGGTTACGGATTCCGTGTTGTGAATGCGAGCGTGAGCGGCGAAACCACCGCCGGCGGCATGGCGCGCCTGCCGCGCGCATTGCAACTGCATCAACCTGCCATCGTCGTGCTGGAGCTGGGCGCCAACGACGGTCTGCGCGCGCTGGCGCTGAGCGGAATGCGCGCCAATCTCGATCGCATGCTTGGCATGGCGCGGGGCGCAAACCGCAAGGTACTGTTGCTCGGCATACATATGCCGCCAAATTATGGCCCCCGCTACACGGCAGGGTTTGACAAGATATATCAAGATCTTGCTGCCAGACATCGCGTGGCGCTGGTGCCTTTCCTGCTCGAAGGCGTGGCAGAGAATCCACGCCTGATGCAACCCGACGGTTTGCATCCCAATGCGACGGGTCAGCCATTACTGTTACAGAATGTGTGGCCCGCACTGCAACCGCTGCTTGGCAAGCCGGGCGCCACACCATGAAACAAATCAGCGCATCGGGGGACTCTTGGACAAGTTCTGGCTGAAGCAGTATCCGCCCGGCACGCCCGCGGAGATTTCTCCGGGGACGTTTGGCTCGCTGAAGGAGCTGATCGAGTCCAGCCTGCGCCGGCATGCCGATCGCACCGCATATGTACACATGGGCCGCCGCATGTCCTATGCGGAGCTCGATCGACGTTCGGCGTCTTTCGCTGCCTGGCTGCAGCAACGCGCGGGCATGCAACCCGGCGAACGCATCGCCATCATGTTGCCCAATCTGCTGCAGTACCCGGTACTGATGTTCGGTGCTCTGCGCGCCGGACTGACCGTGGTCAACACCAATCCGCTGTATACCACCCCGGAGCTCGAGCATCAGCTCAGGGACTCGGGCGCCAGCGCAATCGTGGTGCTGGAAAACTTCGCAGCGACGGTCCAGCGGGCCACCGCCTCGTTGCCAATGCGACATGTCATCGTCACCGGCGTCGGCGATCTGCTGGGATTTCCGAAAGGGCCTTTGGTGAACTTCGCGCTGCGGCATGTGCAGAAGCGGGTGCCCTCGTGGTCGATTCCACATGCACGGCGGCTGACCGCGGTGATGAAGGAGGCCAGTGGCCTGACGTTGACGCCGGTGGACATTTCACGCGACGACATCGCCTTCCTGCAGTACACCGGCGGCACCACCGGCGTTGCCAAAGGCGCCATGCTGACGCACGGCAACCTGGTTGCCAACGTCCAGCAATGCTATGCGTGGTTCAAGCAGGTTGAGCTCGACTACGTCACCTATGTCTGCGCGCTGCCGCTGTACCACATCTTTTCACTGACAACGAATTGCCTGCTGTTCACCATGGTGGGCGGTGCCGGTCTGCTCATCACCAACCCGCGTGACTTTGCAGCCTTCGTCAAGGATCTGAAGGCAAATCCGCCGATGTTCTTCATGGGCGTCAACACGCTGTTCAATGCGCTGCTGAACACGCCGGGTTTTGCCGATGTGGATTTCAGGCAGCTGGCTGCGACGCTGGGCGGTGGCATGGCCGTACAACGCGCCGTTGCCGAGCGCTGGAAGGCGACCACCGGATGCAAGATCACGCAGGGATGGGGACTGACTGAGACCTCACCCGTTTCCTGCGCGAATCCGCTGGTGGGCAAATTCGCCGAATTCAACGGCTCGGTCGGCGTGCCACTGCCGTCGACCGAGGTCAGCATCCGCGACGAGCAGGGCACCGAGGTCGGCATCGGTTCCAGCGGCGAGCTATGTGTGCGCGGTCCGCAGGTCATGCGTGGCTACTGGCAGCGCCCGGCGGAAACGGCCAACGTGATGCTGCCCGATGGCTGGCTGCGTACCGGCGACATAGGCCATTTCGATGAACATGGCTTCGTGTTTCTTGAGGACCGCAAGAAGGACATGATCGTCGTGTCGGGCTTCAAGGTTTATCCGAGCGAAGTGGAAGACGTCGTCGCCAGGCATCCAGGCGTGCGGGAAGTCGCCGCGGTCGCGCAGCCGGATGAACATTCAGGCGAAGCCGTCGCATTGTTTGTGGTGCGGAAAGATCCTGCGCTGACCGCGGAGGAACTGATGCAGCACTGTCATCAGAACCTGACCGGATACAAGCTGCCGAAAAGCATCCATTTCCGCGAGGAGCTGCCAAAGACCAATGTCGGCAAGATCCTCCGGAGGTCATTGCGCGAGGAGCTCGAGCGCGCCAATTAAGCCTGCGGCAACGGTTTGCGGCGCCGCGTGGCCACCTTCGGCGTTTTGGCCACTACCGTCGTCTTGACGGACTGCCCCGCGACAGGCGGATCCCCGATCAGATACACGCCGATTCCTGCACGCGCTCTCTGTTCGCTGTCGCCCAGTGGTTTCCGCAGCTTCTTCTGCGTCGCTATCCAGCGATCGACGCCATCCAGCAGGGTCGCCGCACGTTCTGAGAATATCGAATGAAACAGCGCCGCGACATCGACCGAAATGCCATCGACATCCTGAAAACCGGTGTAGATGTGATGATCGCCTTTCTCGATATTCGCAACCATCGTCGTGGCCAGGTCGTGCACCCGGTCAGCAATCTCTGCCAGCGTTTCGCCGCTGTAGCCTTTGGCGCGTATGCTGCGCTTCCTCAGCCGGACCATGCCGGCGCTGTTGCGCATCACCGCACCGCTGCGCTCCAGCTCCTTGAAGATGGACATCGGCGTGACATCGCCAGCGTACCGTCGCACCAGTGCCGCAAAGCTTGGGCCTACACCCGACATGGGCAAAAGCGCAGGATTACCCATGTTGTCAAGAAAGCCAGGGTCGGTTTTCCACCCGTGCAACACCCGCGCCGTCCGCTGCCGGGAAATACTCCTCGTTGGCACCTCTGCGTCCTGCTTGAACATGTCCAGCAGCGCCTTCACTTCCTTGCGGGTAAGGCCCGTCGTGGCTGAAATCACCGAGTAATTGAGGCGCCGCCCGATCCTGGCGTTCTCCGCGGCAACACGGACGAAAGCCAGCTTTACCGCGATGACAAATTCACCCGCACCGAGCCCCGCTTTCAAATAGAGACGAACGAGCGGTATCAGCGCCTTCGCCATGGCGTCGAGCGCACCACGACTTGAGACGTCGTCGCCCTGAATTCCTGCACCTCCGGAATCTTTGCTTATTGTCACGTCTCAAGACGATGTTATCTATTTGTCGGCGCAGATTGGGAACAAGCCAATACCCAATCTGCCAAATTTTTTGGAAGTAGACATAGACGTAGATCGCGCCTCAGCGTGTTGCTCCAACCAATCGTCAACTTCCTGCAAAAACACTAACCCGCGTTGGCGTACATATGCTAAAAAGTCGGCAATATGTCGCTTCGGAAGATCTCCATTCTGGGCGCGTAGCCAGAAGAGCGATTGTTTTTGCTTCCCCCCCAGTCCACGAGTTGCCGCGGCCACCGCATCGATAAGGAATTCGACATTCGGTTCATATGGGAGCGCTTCTGGAATGGTGTAATACGTATATCGCCTAACCAATCTGTAGGTGCCTTTGGAGGTCTTCTGAATGGCCCCAAACTCCTCCATAAGTTTGACGGCTTTCCTTGGCGCACCACTCACACTTGCAACTTTTACTAATGCCTCTACGCTGATCTTGCCATGCAGCGGTATATCTTTAGGTTTTCCGACGGCATTTAGATAGGCAGGATCACGTAACCATCGATCTACAATCTCTGTGCACCAATGGGTTTTACCTATTCTTCTTATGCTAATTTTCTTTGCGCCCTGCGTCGCCCCCCTTAAAGCAGCATCAAATTCTTTAGCTAGATCGGCATGAGGTATTCCTGAACGCGATAGAAAAATGACGATGGGTCTTAATAGAGCCACTATTTCTGGATACTGAGCCGCAGGACGGCTCACTTTTTTCCTCCCGCTCTTGGCGCGTCGCTGAGCCATGACAACCCTCACATATTTTGATTAACCCATCCCATCTGAAACCGGCGAGTTTCTTATGATGCCACCGATCCGAAATGGCGCGATCAACACCAAGCGACAATAGCTGTCGCTGCCTGCGATGGACGAGTCAACGGTAACCTTCATGTCTCTTAACCATTTCCGAGACAGGTTCAAACATGGGAACAATACGGGAACAAGGCCATACCTAGGCGTCGGATCTTCCGTCTATCCACACTTGAATCAAGTTTTACGGCGTATTGATCCAGCCAGTCATTTATCTCATGCAGAAAAATGACTCCACGACTATGAACGTATCTTAGAAATTCTTTTGTTTTGGGCGCGGGTATGTTGTGTTCGGAATTCAACCAAAATAGTTCCCTATTTGCACCTGGATTACCCAAGCCACGCGTGGCGGAAGAAATGGCGTCCATAATAAATCGCGCATTCGGTTCGAATGGCAGCAATCCGGGGGATTTGTAGTTCATGTATCGCTTAACCAGACGATACTTTCCATTGCTGAGCGGAGCGACGTTTCCGAGCTTTGCGAGCATGCGAAGAATGCTTCGCGGGGGCTCTTTTACACCAGCGAGCTTCACGAGTGTGGCTATGCTCAGCTTGCCATGAAGAGGCAAGTCGAGAGGCTTTCCCACCTTGTTTACGAATGTCGGGTTACGCAGCCATCGATCAATTATTTCAGCTCGCTGGTGGTAGGACCCCATCCTTGACCCCATCCTTACTACTTCGACATCAGTAGTTGCGCGCTTTGCGCGCAAGAGAGCAGAACTAAATCCTTCTTGCAAATCTTGATCTGATAGCCCTGAGGCGAGAAGAAAGGCTAGAAGTGGCGCGAGTAGTTCCAGCGCCTCTAGTTGCTGCTCTTCACGATCAATCTTTGGTTGCGACGACTTACTTGGTCGGGCGGGCATTAGCTTGCTCCCAAGATGCACCGTCTGAACGGTAGCATGGAAGCAAAAAGGGCGCCGTAGAAGGCGCCCTTTTTATATGGACTCGAACGCTAATCGAATAGCGGCCGATTTAATAGGGCATTTAGGCCCCAGCTGCGCCATTACCACTGCTGAGGGCGCGACCTACGCCAGTACCACTGCTGAGCGCGCGACCTACGCCAGTACCACTGCTGAGGGCGCGACCTACGCCAGTACCACTGCTGAGGGCGCGACCTACGCCAGTGCCACTGCTGAGGGCGCGACCTACGCCAGTACCACTGCTGAGGGCGACACTAACGCCTGTCTCGGTCGCAAGTACTACACCGCCGCCTGCCGGTTGCGTACCCGAAAACTCCACCGTCTCACCAACTTGTGGTGCTGTGAATTCGGTGGAAGACAGCAATGACGTATAGTCAATGCTAAGACCTCCTACTTGAGCCGTGCCTGTAGAAGCATCCGCTTGCGTAATGACGCCTCTGACATATACCGGGTCAGCGCCCGGCACATAGGCCGAGATGCTTTCTAGTTCCGCGTCGGCAATAGATCCATCTTCTTTCAGCACACCATAAACGTTGACTCGTTGGCCTACCACCACCCGATACGCGTCGTTAGTCGCGATGCTACGGCCCAATACAGCAACGCTATCGGCACTTACTGCATCGACCGGGCCGGAAACAAGCAGCTCTTTTGCATTTTCAGCAACTGCGTGCATCGAAACCAATGCGATAAGCGTCGTCACAATAGCTTTCTTGATTGTCGTCATTTATATCTCCAAAGCCGCTTTTTCCGAAATACTTGCTTCTTCTTCGTAAAAGAAAAGATTGAATCCGTAACGCTTCCCAGCGGGGTCTTTGTGATCAGCCTCGCGTTCAGTAATCCACCGATCGCTGCTTTCTATGAACGCCTGTCCCTTGGATCGCAGATAGTCAAGCGTGCCATCCCTGAACTCCTCCGAGACCAGAAACTCTGTAACCACACCTCGCTCGAAGTACGATGGATCCTCGGCCTTGCGAAGCAGGTTATGGACAAGACTTGCCGTAAGAGCGCCGCCGCATCGGCCGATACGAGAAATGCGCGAAACGTCTGCCGTCGTATACAAAAAGGTCCTGCTGACACAACGAATAAACTTGTTGTCGTGAACTTCGATGCATCCGCTGGCGACGAGCTCATCTATCAGCAGATCTCTGCTCGAATCAGGCAATACCGCTTCAAAGAGTTCGCTCGCCGAACGAAAACCTTTTTCTGGAACCAGAGACAGATCCAACGGAGCTCCGTATGGAGTGCTGAACCGCGGATCGTCATGCCACAGATTGAGCAGGGCACATATTTCATCGACTTTTTCGACGTTGCTCTTTCTGACCGACTGCCTCCGCACTCTGCCCTCGGTGAGGCTTTCAACTTCCCCAACATTCATCCCCGCCATCAAGGCAAGACGGGTGGGAGTCGCAGGACGACCTTGCGCACGAATGCGCGCGCCCATCGACTCAACGTAGAGAGTGCGCAGAATGTCTTGGATGTCTGCGTAGGAAACGCCGTTATTCAGCAACAGCGGCATCAACGGGCGCAGCAGAGCCTCTATGGACTCAATCAGCGCGGCGCGTTCCAGCCCACCAGGATCGGCTCCCACCACCAGCCCCTTTGCGATTCAACATAAGAAAATCAGGCTTTTACAATATGTGGCGGCCGATTCTTATGTCAATCGACATATTGCAACCCGACTACCTGGTGGATTCACTCAGATTCAGCGATGACCCGGCATCTGTGACTTATGCCCTTGTTTTTATTAATAAAAGAAGTAAGACAACGCCGCCTTCTTTTGTAGGACGGCGCCGCGAACAGGATGAGGGAGTTTTCGGGAATAGCCCTACAAGGGCTTGGAGAAAGCGCCTACAGCCGCGGCAATTTCGGCCTGTACCTGATTGGCGGCAGCACGAGGATCTGCCGCATCGCGAATGGGGCGTCCCACAACTATGTAGTCGGCTCCCATTCTCAAGGCCTGTTCGACGGACATCACGCGCTTCTGATCATCGGCAGGCCTGTTGTCCACCGGACGTATGCCAGGCGTCACCACCAGCAGGCGCTGATCCAGATGCTGCCGCAGCATGCTGGCTTCCATTCCGGACGACACCACTCCGTCACACCCGGCTTCGAGCGCCCGGCGCGCACGCGACAGCACCAGCTGCTGTACATCGCATTGAAAGCCGAGATCATCCAGATCACCGCGGTCGAGGCTCGTCAACACCGTGACGGCCAGAATCTTCACGTCGTTCTTCGCGGCAGCAGCAGCTTCCATGATGGATTGATTGCCGTGCACCGTGGCGAAGGTCACGCCGCGGTTACGCAGTTGTTGCACCGCTGCCGCCACGGTCGCGGGCACATCAAAGAACTTCAGATCGACAAATATCTTCTTGTCGCGCGCTGTCAGCCAGTCCAGCAGCTGGAAATAATCGCCGCTCATGAAGAGTTCGAGTCCCAGCTTGTAGAACTGCACGGCGTCATCGAGACGCTCCACCAGCTTGCGCGCAGCCGCCGTATCCGCCACGTCCAGCGCAAAGATCAGCCGCTCACGATCCGGTATGTTTTTCATTCAGGCGCCAAAGTGAGCAGTCAGGGTTTCTGAAAGAATCTGATCGGGATAATCAGCCAGCATGCAGGCGGCGCCCAGACGCTTGAGCAGCACCAGTCGTATGCGTCCGGACTGGACCTTCTTGTCGATGCGCATGAAATCGAGCGCAGCGGCAGCTCCGATACGGGGCGGCTCGGTGCGCAAGCCCGCCGCATTGAGCAGCGCCTTTACTCGCGATACATCGCCGGCGGCGAGCATGCCCATTCGATGCGACATATCCGTGGCAATGAGCAATCCGGCCCCGACGGCCTCACCATGCAACCAACCCACATACCGGGTCGCTGCCTCAATGGCATGGCCGAACGTATGGCCCAGATTCAGCAGTGCGCGATCTCCGTGCTCACGTTCATCGCGAGCCACAATGTCTGCCTTGATCTGGCACGACCTGAGAATGGCCTGTTCAAGGGCTGCCGGATCCCTGGCCAGCATCTTCGTCATGTTCTTCTCAAGCCACTCAAGAAACCCGACATCGCAGATCAGTCCGTACTTGATGATCTCGGCAATACCCGCCTGAATCTCCCGATCAGGCAGCGTGCGCAGCAGATCCGTATCGATGACGACAGCCTTCGGTTGATGAAAGGCCCCGATCATGTTCTTGGCGGCAGGATGATTCACTGCAGTCTTGCCGCCCACGGACGAATCCACGTCGGCCAGCAATGTGGTCGGCACCTGGATGAAATCGATGCCGCGCTGATAGCAAGCGGCAACGAACCCGGCCAGATCGCCGACCACACCACCACCCAGCGCAAGCACTGCGGCATCGCGGCCGAAGCGATTTGCGATCAGCACGTCAAAGACCTTTTCGGCCGTGCCAAGCGACTTGTGCTGCTCGCCATCAGGCAGGATGGCTTCCACGACATTGCGGCCAGCCAAAGCGTTGCGAACGCGTTCTGCGTACAGCGGCGCCACCACGGTATTGCTGATCAGCAGCACATCACGCGCAGATGTTGCGGCTGCGAGCAGCTTGCTGTCCCCCGACAGGCCGCCGCCCACGTGTATGGGATACGAGCGCTCGGCCAAGCCGACGGTAAGTGTCTGCATGACGTGGATTCTACTGCGTAGGCTGCTGCTGCCTGAACCTGGTCAGGATTTCTTCCGCCACCGCGTGGACTTTGCGGGAATCCGTGGGGACCACGAAGTCGGCTATGGAACGGTACAGGGGATCACGGATGGCGAGCAGCTCGGTGAGACGCTGGCGGGCATCCACACCATGCAGCAACGGACGATGGCGCGTACGTGCGGCCCGCTCGGCCTGCTGTTCGGGAGAAGTTTCGAGATAGCACACGTAACCATGCTCGTGCAGCAGCTGTCGACTGGCTGGATCCAGCACCGCGCCACCGCCGGTCGCCAGCACCACCGGTTGGCGACGGACCAGCACCGCGATCATGTCGCGCTCGCGCTGGCGGAAACCAGCTTCACCTTCCCGCTCGAAGATCAGCGGAATGTCGGCGCCGGTGCTGACCTCGATCTCGTGGTCGCTGTCGACGAAGGGATGGTCCAGCAACCGCCCGAGCTGCTTGCCAACGGCGGTCTTGCCGGAACCCATGGGCCCCACGAGATATAGATTGCTACTGCCGAGCATCGTTGATCCAGAGAGGTCGGCATCATAAACAAAACGGCTGCCCGAAGGCGGCCGCTTTGAAGTCTGGGCTGCTCAGTTCAAGACACTTCGACAGTAAGAGAAAAGGTTGTGGCTGTTTTTGATGTCGGAGTAGTAATGGTCAGGGTAACCACGCCTGTACCTGTGGTCGTACCCGATGTGACGTTGAATGAGAAGCGCGTAATGCCGCCTGTACGGACGTCTGACGGAGGCAGGATGGGGATGGTGCTGCAGGGAACGGTTGCAGTGCTCGGCTGGGTGACGCCCAACCCTGCACCGCTGGCTGACAATGTCACCGTAGTGCCGCCAGGCATCACATTGTCTCTGGCGTCGCGGACCCAGAACGTAATTGACCCTGCGCCGTTCACGCCCATTGAGTAATCGGTACTGGTACCAGCAGCAAGGTTGGTGGCGAACACATCTACGTCGGGGACAGTGCCTGAAAGGATGATCAGATTCTGCTCACCGATGCCGGTGGAGCGCGTGGACGCGGCGCCGCAACGGCCCGACGTGTCGTTACATAGCACGCCATTGAACAACGAATCCGCTGAATCGCGTGTACCGTTATTATTGAAGTCGAAGAAATCCTCGCCGCTCTGATAGGAGAGATCCTCATCATCGTCGCGGAACGGTTCTGCCAGATCTGAAAACAGCTCCGAGTTGTCGAACGCGCCGTTGCCATTCGCGTCAGTGAATGATTCCTCGCCGATTGCCTTGGCGAGCAATGTAACGCGCCCGTCTGTCGGACGTGGATTCGAGCTGCGGAAATTGACCGTACACAGGCCGCCTTCGGTGGCCGTCGTAGTGGTAGTGCATTGCGACTGAATGTTGCCGCCTTCGGCAGTAAAGGTTATTGCGGTACCGTCTGGCACAGGGTTCTGAAAGCGATCACCCAACCGCGCGGTGACCGGTGTCGTGGTGCCATCAATATTCCAGCCTTCAATGTTGTAGCAGCCAACAGCGAGCGAAAAGCTGTTCGCCGTGGGAATACCGGTGGTAATCGTCAGCTGGCTGGACTGGGTTGAAATCGATGCACCAGAAACCATTACTGTTGCCGTCACCTTCACAGAGGTTGCCACGGTGCCAGCATTGACGATGGCTTGCACTCGCCCTTGCGAATCGCTGATGGCAGATGAGTCCGTCAGCGAAACGCCGCCCACTGAAGTGTTCAATGCGAAGGTCACCGTTGAATTGGCCACCGGACCGCCGGCCTGATCCTGCACCTGGAATACCACCGTTGAAGTCTCCGGGCGGCCGGCATCGCCGGTGCCCTTGAGAGCGATATTGGTCGGTGTTGCCGACACAAACGCGATGGAACCCACCGAAGCCGGGGCGACGGTGACGACGCCGGTCGCCGACAGCGCCCGCGCCTCCACGGTCGTCGAAGCTGTGACCGTATCCGCACCACTGCAGCCGCGCGCCACATAGGTAACGGTGGCGAGACCTGTGGTCGTTGTAACCGTGGGTGTGGCGGTGCCATTCACCTGGATCTCGGCATTGCCGCCCGCAATGCACAGCGAATTGAACGTGATATCGGCAGATCCGGTGTAAAGACTGCCGTCAGTCTGCACCAGGGATACCGTCAAACTGGTCGAACCGCCCGAGGAAAGGTTCGCGTTGGATATGTCGATGGATCCCTGCACAAACGACGCGCCAGTTCCATAGCCGATCTGAACTACAGTAGTACCCCCTGTACCACCATCATCCGGATTTCCAAAAGAGCTGTCATCGCCACCGCCGCACGCAGCAAGCGTGAGGCTGATCAGGGCCATGAAGATTCCAGTTTTACGCATCGTATTCACCTGAGCTATTGATCCCGAATGACTGTTTCCCCACAGTCACTCAATTAACGGTCACCCCTTCGCGAATGATCTTCGGCGTGACGAAGATCAAGAGCTCATCCTTGTTGTTGACCTTGATCGTGCTCTTGAACAGGTGCCCGAGCACCGGAATGTCGCCGATCATCGGCACCTTCTTGACCGTATCGCGCTGTTCGGTTTCCAGAATGCCGCCCAGCACCACAGTCTGCCCATCACCCACCAGCACCTGCGTGGTCAGCGTGCGCGTGTCGATGGACGGCACATTCACACCGCCCGAAGTCACGATCACGGTGCCCACCGAATCCTTGGTGACGGCGAGATCGAGAATGATGTTGTTGTCCGGCGTGATCAGCGGCTTGACCTTCAACGACAGCACGGCCTTCTTGAACTGGATGGTGGTGCCACCCGAAGAGCCGCCTGCTGCCTGCTGATACGGAATTTCGGTACCCGCCTCGATGGTCGCTTCGCGCTGGTTCGATGTGATGACCCGCGGCGAAGACACGATCTCGCCGCGGCCTTCAGCCTGCGCGGCAGACAGTTCGAGGTCGACGATGTAGTCGGAGCCCAGCAGCATGAAGGCGAGGCTCCCGGCCGGATTGGAGGCCGGCATGTTGACGTTGTAGCGGTTCGATGCGTTGGTTCCCGTCGCCACCGACACCGGATACACCGTGCCATTGGTACCCAGATTGGTGATCGCCGATTCGAGACCCAGGTCGGTAGCCGCCGCCGTGCCTGATGTCATCAGCAAGCCATCGTTGCCGTTGGTAGAGGTGCCGGTGACGCCGAAGCGTACACCCAGATCACGCTCGAAGTCGTCATTGACGATCACGATGCGCGACTCGATCAGCACCTGCCGTACCGGAATATCCAGCGTGGCCACCAGCTTGCGCACGTCGGCAATGCGATCGGAAGTGTCGGACAGCAGCAGGGTGTTGGTGCGTTCGTCCACCGCCACGCTGCCGCGCGACGACAACACGGAGTTGGCGGCAGCGCCCGCGCTCTTCAGCAGCGCAGCGATGTCGGAGGCTTTGGCATAGTTGACCTGCAGATACTCGGTACGGACCGGCGCCAGCTCCAGCAAGTCCTTCTTGGCAGCGGCATCCGCCTTCTCGCGTGCAGCAAGTTCTTCGGCCGGCGCAACAATGATGACGTTGCCTTCCTGACGCTTGTCCAGACCCTTGGTGCGCAGCACGATGTCCAGCGCCTGGTCCCAGGGCACGCTCTGCAATCGCAGCGTCACGCTGCCGGCGACCGAATCGCTGACCACGATGTTCTGCCCACTGGCATCAGCCAGCAGCTGCAGAACCGCGCGGGCCTCGATGTCCTGGAAATTCAATGACAGTTTTTCGCCCTTGTACGTCGGCCGGGTGTCGGCTGCGGCCTGGGCAGCACGACGCGGCTGCACTTCGACGACGTACTGATCATCTGTCTGATAGGCCAGCTGTTCAAAATCGCCGGCGGTATTGATGACGATGCGGGCGTCGTTGCCAACCTTCAGTGCGTCAAAGCCAGTCACCGGAGTCGCGAAATCCATCGCGTCATAGCGACGGGTCAGATTGCGTGGCAGCTCGGCGCCGCTGAAGTCGACCAGAATCTGCGAACCCTGCTGACGCAGGTCGATGGGCGTACGCGGGTCCGTCAGGCGCACAATCAGGCGGCCGCTGCCACCATCGCCACGACGGAAATCGATGCTGCGGATGCCGCGCGCCACCGCTGCGGCTGAAGCCGTGCTCGAGGCCGCAGCAGCCGACGGTGCGGCCTGCGCAGCGGAGGCACCGACCAGCACCACGATGTCATTGCCCTGGACCCGTGTCTGATACGGCTGCATGGCATCAAGATTCAGCACCACACGCGCGCGGCCTTCCGCTTCCGCGGCCAGCACGGTGTCAATCCCGCCGGTGCGCACGTCAATGCGGCGTGAGGCCAACGCCAGGCTGGTGTTGGGCAGATCGAGCGAAATGCGCGCCGGCTTGTCGATGGTGAACGCCAGCGGTTCAGGAGCCGGACCGCTCAGATGCAGCGTCAGTTGCACCTGCTTGCCGGCAAGCGTCTGCACGTCGATGGACTGCAGCTTGTTGGCAGCCGGTTCAGCCGCACGGACGCCTTGCGCTGCAAGCATCAACGCCAGGGCTGCGAGCATGGCGCTCAGCAGCTCCCGGGTCCGATTGACGGCAATTGATCGATTCATTCGCATTACTCCCTGCCGATCACTCGTTCAGCGCCAGCGCGGCGGGACGCTCCAGGTACCCGCCAAGGCCGTCCGGAACGACTTCACTCACATTGATTTTCGTAGCAGTGATCTGCGTGATCCTGCCGTCATTCTGCCCAAGATAATTTCCGACCAGTGCCCGGTGCACACGGCCATCCTTGACCTGCACCAGTCCGTAGAACTTGCCGTCAAGATTCAGCGTGCCAACCATCCTCAGCGTATCGAGCGAAAACTGTTCGAGGAATTCGCGATTGCGGTTGGAGATGGGACGCGGTCCCGCCGCATTGGCGCCGGCCGAGCCGCCCGGCACAAAGGGCGAGCGCTTCAGATTGCCGGCGTAGACATAGGAGTCGTACGGCTTGACCTCCGGCAGAGATTCCACCCGTCCGCCTGGCTCGGCCTTGGTGGCTTCAATGTACTGATCCAGCTCGCCGTCGCGGCTTGAACAGCCGGCCAGAAGGCCAGCGCAAGCCAGAGCGATCACCGCGACAGAGCCGGTATGTTGTCTATGCTGCTTCACGGTTGCCTCAGGATCCTGCACCGGCTGCTCCGCGCCGCTGGGCCTGCGTCTCACGACGCTTCTCGGCCTCCACGGCCTGCACTTCCTGATCGTCCAGATAACGGTAGGTCTTGGCCGTCAGGTCCATTTGCAACTGGTCATAGGTTGCTGCGCGATCGGTCGGCTTAATCTCGACATCATGCAGCGTGACGATACGGGGTAGCGCGGCGATGCCGGTGACAAATGCACCGAACTGATGGTAGCTGCCGGTCAGCCGGATCTTGATCGGGCGCTCGGCATAGAAATCGCGTTTGACCTCGTCCTGCGGCTGGAACAGCTTCTCTTCCAGAGCCGCCGCCAGGCCAGTCTGCGAGATATCAACCAGCAAATTGTCGACTTCGGTCTTGCTGGGGAGCTGGCGCAGCATGGCGCCGAAGGACTTTTCAATGTCCTGCAGCTGTTGCTTGTAAACCGCCAGGTTGGTCGCCTTCGAATGCTTGGTCTTGAATTCGCTGCGCAGCGACTGCTCTTCGCCGCGCAACCGTTCCAGCTCCGGCTGCTGGTTCTGCCAGACGAAGTACCAGATGCAGAACACCGCCAGTACGACGAAGCACAGGACGACAGCTCCGGCGCGGACCGCAAACGGCCACCGACCGGGATCGCGCGGATCCAGTGTGCGCAGTTCTTCAATCAGGTTCATCGCGCCGCTCCTGCAGGTCTGCGGGCCGTCGCGGGCTTCGGTGCAGCGTCCTCGTCACCGGGCACCGGGATCTGGTCGGCATAAAGCACGAAGCTGTTGCCAAGGGTATTGCCGGCCTTGCTTTCAACCACTTCGAGTTCAGGGTCCCTGACCCACTGCGAAGCCGCGATGTTGCGCATGAACGTGGACACGCGCGTCGAAGACTGCGCCACACCGTCGAACTTCAGACGTCGCCCGGTCTGCTTGAATGAAGTGAGATAGGTGCCGTCCGGCATCATGCTGGTGACTTCATCGAACAGATGCACCACTTCCGATCGCGAGCGCTGCAGCTTGTCGATGACCTGCATGCGGGAAATGAAGCGCTGCTTCTGGCTTTCGAGATCGTTGATCTCCTGGATCTGACGGTCCAGCACGGTGATCTCGGCACGCAGCCGGTCGTTGCGTGACTGCTGCGAGTCAATCAGCGAGTTGAACAGCAGATAGGACACGAACGCGGCGATGATGGCACCGAGCGTGGCGCCGCCCAGCGCCACCAGAAACGCCAGCTTGCGCTCCTTGCGTTGCTGCTCGCGCCATGGAAGCAGGTTTATACGAGGCATGTCAGTCGAAGCTCCGCAAGGCAAGGCCGCATGCAGTCAGCAAAGCGGTGCCATCACGCTGCACAGCCTGGGCGCGCGCGCGTGAAGACAGCTTCATCTGTCCCAGCGGGTCGCCGCGTTCCGCGGCAATGCCGACCCGGCTCTGGATGACTTCGGCCACGCCCGGTATGTTGGCGCAACCTCCGCAGACCAGAATCTTCTCGGGCTGTTCGCGTCCGCTGCCCGATGCGAGATAGAACTGCAACGAGCGGCTGACCTGCTGAGTCATGTCATCGGTGAATGGATCCAGCACTTCAGCCTGGTAATTGCCGGGCAATCCGCCTTCTTTCTTGGCGCGACCGGCTTCTTCCATCGTCAGGCCGTAGGTACGCATGATTTCCTCAGTCAGCTGATGGCCGCCGAAGGCGAAATCACGCGTATAGACAATTTTCAGATTGCGCAGCACGCTGAAGGTGGTGCTGGTTGCGCCGAAATCGACCACCGCAATCGAACGATCGATGCCGCCATCGGGCATCTGGTGCGTCATCAGCCGGCAGGCGTTCTCCAGCGCGAATGCCTCCACATCAACGATGCGGGCTTCCAGGCCGGCAGCAGCCACCGCCGAGCGGCGCTGTTCGACATTGTCGCTGCGCGATGCCACCAGCAGCACGTCGATGGACTCGGCATCCTTGTCGGAAGGGCCCAGTACTTCGAAGTCGTAGGCCACTTCGTCCATGGGAAATGGAATGTACTGGTCGGCCTGCATTTCGACCTGCGCCTCCAGATCGGCATCGCGCAGGCCGCGCGGCATCTGGATGACCTTGGTGATTGCTGCGTCGCCGCTAATGGCTATGGCGGCTTCATGGCTGTCTGCGCCGGAGCGCTTGACGGCCCGGCGGATCGCGTCGCCGACCGCTTCGGGATCGACGATCGACTTTTCGTTGATGGCATTGGGCGGTGTCGGCTCAGCCGCATAGGACTCGACACGATATTGGCCGCCAACCATGGCCAACTCGATCAATTTGATTGACGAGGTGGTTATGTCGAGCCCCAGCAATTGGCGGTACTTACGCGAGAACAGGAACACGTTTTTCCTTCCTTGTCAGTAAGATACAGGCCAAACTGGTGACGCGCATTGGAATTGTCAGCAAATATATATCAGTCACTGGTTAAATTGAACGTGAGAACGCTCACGGATTTAGCTTGATTCGCATTGCACCGGTTCTGCGCTCAGGCTGCATCCCACTGGTGGTCCCCGACTGTCATCGCGGACCAGTTCAACACGATGAAGCAAGTGCTGTACACAACAGGAGTCCGATTAGGTGAACTCGCGCACGATGCGGATGGTGCTGGTCGCTGTGGCCGCGGGCCTGATGCTGCTGGGCCTCTGCATTTATGGCTTTCTGGGGGCCTATGTGTTCCTGGCGCCATCACTGCCAACAGCCGATGCCATGCGCCGCCTGGATATGCAGATTCCGTTGCGCATCTATTCGCGCAGCGGCGAGCTGATTGCACAGATCGGCGAGCAACGCCGCATCCCGGTCACCTATGAAGAAATCCCGCAGATCGTGCGTGAGGCCTTCCTCGCCGCCGAGGACGACCGCTTCTTTTCACATCATGGCTTCGACTATGCCGGCGTGCTGCGCGCCGTCCTTGTCAACATCACCAGTGGTGATTATTCGCAGGGCGCCAGCACCATCACCATGCAGGCCGCCCGCAAGCTGTTCCTGACGGACGAGAAGCACCTCCGCCGCAAGCTGCAGGAGGTATTTCTCACTTACCGCATGGAGCGCGAGTTCACCAAGCCGCAGATTCTCAACACCTATCTGAACGTGATTTTCTTCGGGCAGCGCGCTTACGGTGTGGCTGCGGCGGCCGAAGTCTTCTTCGGCAAGACGCTCGATGAGCTGTCTATCGCCGAAGTAGCCACCCTGGCGGGCATCGTGCAGCGTCCCGCTGCCTACAATCCTGTCACCAGTGCCGAACGCGCGGCGGTGCGCCGCAGCTACGTACTGCAACGCATGCAGGCACTGGGCTACATCGACGAAGCGACGGCCGAACGTGCCCGCGTCGAGCCCATACAGGCACGTTCTTTCGCGCCCCGCTATGAAGTCGAGGCGCCGTATGTCGCAGAAATGGCCCGCCAGGAAATCGTCGGCCGCTTCGGCGAGGCAGCCGTGAATGCCGGCTATCGCGTCATCACTACCCTCGACGGCAGATTGCAGACAGCCGCGATTCGCGCACTGCGGCTGGGCCTGATTGAATACGATCGTCGTCATGGCTTTCGCGGCCCGCTTCAGCACGTGGCCATCGCAGCCGGAGCAACCACCGAGACGCTGGAAAGCGCACTGAAGGATTTCGCCAATGTGGGCAACCTGCAACCGGCCGTCGTCGTATCGGTGGCTCCCAGGGCCGCCCGCGTCTATGTGCGCTCGCAGGGTTTCGCGCAAATCGACTGGGATGGCCTGTCCTGGGCGCGCCAGTCGGGTGAGGCCAGCACCGCCGCTTCGATCGTCAAACAGGGCGACATCGTTTACGTGGTCTCAAATGGCAGCGCTGCGCAGCTGGCGCAGCTGCCTGAGGTGCAGGGAGCGCTGGTATCGCTCGATCCCGACGACGGCGCCATCGTTGCCCTGGTCGGCGGCTTCGACTTCTTCAGCAACAAGTTCAACCGGGCGACGCAGGCAAAGCGGCAACCGGGATCCGGTTTCAAGCCATTCCTCTACTCCGCCGCTCTGGATTACGGATTCACGCCAGCCAGCATCATCATGGATGCACCCATCATGGCCGACGATCGCAACAGCGAGCAGTCCTGGCGGCCGGAGAACTCCGGTGGTGGTTTCAGTGGACCCATGCGCATGCGTGAGGCGCTGGTGCGGTCACGCAACCTGGTCTCGATCAGGCTGCTGCGCGGAATCGGGGCTGACGGCACCATCGCCTATACATCCCGCTTCGGCTTTGACGCTGACAGCTTGCCACGCAACGAAACACTGGCTCTGGGTACGTTGTCCGCAACTCCATTGCAGGTGGCAACCGGTTACACCGCCTTTGCCAACGGCGGTTTCCGTGTCACGCCCTACTTCATAGATCGCATCGAAACCAATGCCGGCGAAGTGGTGGTGCAAGCCGCTCCGAACGTGGTGTGCGAGAGCTGCGAAAGCGTTGCGCCGGATGAAGTCGGGTTGGCTGGCATTGTCGGCGAAGCACCCGCGATACCGGCAGCGCCACCAGCGGCGTCGGCGCGTTCCTGCATGCGCTCCTATGTCGATTCCGACACAATAAGACCAAAAAAGCCGGCTGAACGTATCATTTCCGCCGCCAATGCCTGGCTGATGGCTGACATGCTTGGCGATGTAATTCGGCGCGGCACCGGACGCCGCGCGCTGGTCCTGGGACGCTCCGACATTTCAGGGAAGACCGGTACCACCAACGCATCGAGAGACACCTGGTTCAACGGCTTCAATCGTGAACTGGTGGCGACGGTGTGGGTGGGTTTCGATCAGGCGCAACCGCTGGGCGAGGGCGAAGAAGGCAGCCGCACCGCCGTGCCGATCTGGGTGCATTACATGCGCGAGGCCCTGCGCGGCGTGCCCGACACGCCGCGGCCACGGCCTGCCGGCCTGGTGACGGCACATGTATCCGCGTTGAACGGACTGCTCACCGGCGAAAGCGACCCGAACGGCATTGACGAGGTTTTCCTCGCCGAACATCTGCCGGCTGCCGGCAATGCCACCGATCAGCCGGCTGGCGCGGGCAATACCACCGAATCGCTGTTCTGACCGTGCCACGGCGCAACTCTCCCCGCAGCGGCAACCTGCGCAAGGCGCTGGCGCAGGAGGCGGCCCGCATCATGGAGCAGCAGGGCATTCGGGATTTTCACACGGCCAAGCGCAAGGCAGCCGAAAGGCTGTCCGTGGGCGATGAGGCGGCACTGCCACGCAACAGCGAGATCGAGCTGGCACTGGCTGAGTATCAGCGATTGTTTGCGGCCGATACGCACGACGCATCGTTGCTGGCGCAGCGCCAGGTGGCGCTGCGCGCCATGCAATATCTGGCAGATTTCGAGCCCAGACTGGTCGGCCCGGTGCTGAGCGGCACGGCAACGGGACATGCGGATGTGCAGCTGCACCTGTTCGCCGACCGGCCGGAGAGCATCGTGCTGCAATTGCTGGACAAGGGCATTGGGCACGAGGTCACCGAGCGCAGGTTCCGCATCAGCGCGGATCAGGTCAAGGCGTATCCCGGGCTGCGCTTCGAGCTGAACCAGCAGATGGTCGATGCGACAGTGTTTCCGCTCGATGGAATCCGCCAGGCGCCGATCAGTCCGGTTGACGGGCGACCGATGCGCCGCGCTGACATGACTGAACTGGAGATCATGCTGGCCGACATCGAAGCGCCGGACCAGCCGCACCCCGCCGACTAGCGCCGCTGCGCCATCTCGCTGTAATCGCGCCGCGCCGCGCCGGTGTACAGCTGACGTGGACGGCTGATGCGCATGCCAGGATCGCCGATCAGCTCCAGCCAGTGCGACACCCAGCCCACAGTACGGGCGATGGCAAACATCACCGTGAACATCGAGCGCGGAATGTTCAGCGCGCTGTAGATGATGCCCGAGTAGAAATCGACGTTCGGATACAGTTTGCGCGACACGAAGTATTCGTCCTTCAGCGCAATCTCTTCCAGGCGCAGCGCCAGTTCGAACAGCGGATTGTCAGTACGGCCGAGCTTGGCCAGCACCTTGTGACACATCTCGCGGATGATCTTGGCGCGCGGATCGAAGTTCTTGTAGACACGGTGACCGAAGCCCATCAGCTTGAAGTGGCTGCTCTTGTCCTTGGCCATGGCCAGGTACTTCGGGATGTTGTCCACCGAACCGATCTGCTCGAGCATGGCCAGCACGGCCTCGTTGGCGCCGCCATGCGCCGGACCCCACAGCGCCGAAACCCCGGCGGAAATCGCTGCATAGGGATTGGTGCCGGTGCTCGCCGCCAGACGTACCGTCGAGGTGCTGGCGTTCTGTTCGTGATCGGCGTGCAGGATGAACAGCAGGTCCAATGCCTGGGCAGCCACCGGATCGACGCGATACGGCTCGCAAGGCACGGCAAAAAACATGCTCAGCATGTTGCTGCAGTAATCGAGATCGTTGCGCGGATACACGAACGGCTGACCCAGCGAATGCTTGTGGGCCGCCGCGGCGATGGTCGGCAGCTTGGCGATGATCCGGTGCGAGAAAATCTCGCGGTGCCGCGGGTTATGGATGTCCATCGAGTCGTGATAGAACGCCGACATCGACGCCACCACTGCCGACACCATCGCCATCGGGTGCGCGTTGTGGTGAAAGCCATTGAAGAACCGCAACAGCGATTCGTTGATCATCGTGTGGCGGGTGATGTTCGAGTTGAATGTCTGCAGCTCGGTGGTGCTGGGCAGCTCGCCGTACAACAGCAGGTAGGCCACCTCCATGAATGAACTCTTGGTTGCCAGCTGTTCGACCGGATAGCCGCGATACAGCAGCACACCCTCATCGCCGTCGATATAGGTGATCTTGCTTTCGCAGCTGGCGGTTACGCCGAAGGCCGGATCAAACGTGAAAACGTTGTGGTCCCTGGCGATGCCGGCGATGTCCAGCACATCCGGACCGATGCTGCCGGAACGCACCGGCAGCGCTGACTTGACACCAGTCGCGGGATTGGTGAGCTCGAAGGTTCTGCTGTTCATTCCGGAGTATGTCCTGGCACGTGCGGGATCGTGCGCACAGGGCTGTGCGCACGGTCGCGCAGACTACACGGTCCGCTGCCTGAATCAAGCCGCCGGGGCGGCAAAAACCGTGTGCCGGATCAGCGTACGCCGGCCGCCGCGTACTTCTTGCGGAACTTGTCGACGCGGCCAGCCGTATCGACCATCTTCTGCTTGCCGGTGTAGAACGGGTGACAGCTGGAGCACACATCCACGTTCAGATCGCGCCCGACGGTGGAGCGTGTCTTGAAGGTGTTACCACAACTGCAGTTGACCGTGATTTCCGTGTATTCGGGATGGATCGAGGCTTTCATGGCGGCACCTGTTGTGGGGGTGGGCTCGAGCTAAAAAGGGCGCGCAGTCTAGCTGGCGTCATGAAAAGCGACAAGCCCGGCCCCGCGCGCTCCTTATCCACAGAAGCTGTGGATAAATCTGTGGGCAAAGCCACTCCCGCGCTGCCAAAACCGCCCGAACTCTGCATATCTGTGACTTTGGCCAAAAAATGACCAGCGAGTTACAGCATATAAAATCAATTAGTTACGGTCGCTTCATGTGAAGCACGCTGCGAAATCGGACGTAATCCTCTAATTTGTGGTCCCGCATCATGGCGCTTGTGCATAAAACGTCCGACAGAGCCGTGAATGGTCTAAGTCACAGAGCCTTCGAGGATTTTCTGTCTTGCCTGGACTGATTGTCGGGTAAGAAGGCGCTGACAAGATCATTGAGAAATGCCCCCCCCAGCTCAGTTGCCGACCAGCATTGAGCGCCCAGCCGCAGTAAACCGCGCTGCTGCAGCTCAGCGATCCGCGGTTGTACGGTCTGCCAGTCCAGACCGGTGCGCCCCTCGAACTGCCGGACCTCAAAGCCGTCCGTCAGGCGCAATGCGTTCATCATGAATTCGAACGGCAGCTCGCCCGGTTCGACGACCCGCTTCGTCGCCGCACGCGCGGCCGCTGCCAGATAGCGACGCGGCTCGCGCTCGCGTGCAGTCCGTTCGATCCGCCCGGATCCGACATCGCTGTTCTTGCCGTGCGCGCCAGCGCCAATGCCCAGATAGTCGCCAAAACTCCAGTAGTTCAGATTGTGCCGGCTGCGACGGCCGGGACGCGCATAGGCAGATACCTCGTAGCGTGCAAAGCCGGCCGACTCGAGCCGCCGCTGACATTGCGCATGCATGTCGGCAGCGGCATCGTCGTCGGGCAAACCGGCCGGCGGCAGGGCGCCAAACACCGTTCCCGGTTCCAGCGTCAGCTGATACAGCGAGATATGCGCTGGCTGCAGCGACAGCGCCGTCTCGACATCGGCCAGCGCCGCGTCGTTGTTCTGCTCAGGCAATCCCACCATCAGATCAAGATTGAAATTGACCAGGCCTGCCGCATGCAGCTCTTCCACGGCCCGATACGTGTCATCGGCTTGATGGATACGTCCCAGCTTCTGCAGCTGTGGTGCCGCAAAACTCTGTGCACCCAGCGAGACCCGATTGATCCCGGCTGCGCGGTAGTCCGCAAAACGTCCACACTCGATGGTTCCGGGGTTGGCCTCCAGCGTGATCTCGGCATCGTCGGCCAGCGGTGTCCTGGAACGGATGCCGGCCAGCAGTTCGCCAATGGCCCGCGGCGGAAACAGGCTGGGCGTGCCGCCGCCCATGAAAACGCTGACGATGCGTCGATCCTGGACGGCGGCGAGCTGCGTATCCAGATCACGCAGCAGCGCCTGCAGATAGTCAGCCACCGGCAGTTCGCCGCGCAGTGTGTGGGAATTGAAATCGCAGTACGGGCACTTGCTTACGCACCAGGGGAAGTGCACGTACAGCGACAGCGGCGGCGCGCTCAGAGCCATGCCGGGAGACGCTCCAGCAGCTGGCGCAGAGCCGCGCTGCGGTGGCTGAGCCGATTTTTCTGCTCCGCGGACAGCTGTGCGGCGGTAATCGCCATGCCGGCTGGTACAAACAGCGGGTCGTAGCCGAAGCCCTCCTCGCCCGCGGCAATGCCGGTGATGCGACCCTCCCAGACGCCGTCGGCCAGCAGTGGCTCCGCGTCATCGGCACTGCGCACCAGCGCCAGCGCACAGCGATAGCGCGCAGTGCGTTCGTGGTCCGGGACCGACTGCAATTCGGCCAGCAGCAACCGGTTGTTGGCCTCATCGGAAACCACGGGTCCGGCGTAACGGGCTGAATGAATCCCGGGGCGCCCGCACAATGCATCGACCTCAAGACCTGAATCGTCAGCCAGCGCCGGCAGCCTCGACCCGGCGGCCGCGTGCCGCGCCTTCAGCAAGGCGTTGGCCGCAAAGGTGTCGCCAGTCTCCTCGGCGCTGACTATGCCCAGCGAGGACTGCAGCAGCAGCTGCACCCCATAGGGCGCCAGCAGCACAGCGAACTCACGCTGCTTGCCGGGATTCGCTGTCGCCAGCACCACGCGCATGGGTGTCCGCTCAATCCGCCAGTGCCTGTTGCTGCAGGGCGCAGAGATTGCCGATGCCGCCGGCCGCCAGGTTCAGCAACGCATCCAGTTCATGGCGCCGGAACGCATGTCCTTCCGCGGTACCCTGCACTTCGACAAAAGCGCCGCCATTGTTCATCACCACGTTCATGTCGGTTTCGGCCACCGAGTCCTCGCTGTAATCCAGATCCAGCACCGCTACGCCATCGACGATGCCCACCGAAACGGCAGCCACCTGTCCATGCAGCGGATTGCCGGCCAGGCCGCGCCGTTTGCGCAACGTCTCGCATGCATCCGCCAGCGCCACATAGCCACCGGTAATGGCTGCGGTTCGCGTCCCGCCATCGGCCTGCAGTACGTCGCAATCGATGGTCACCGTGCGCTCGCCAAGCGCTGCCAGATCCATCACCGCGCGCAGCGAGCGGCCGATCAGACGCTGGATCTCCTGGGTGCGGCCGGTCTGCTTGCCGCGCGCCGCCTCCCGCGCGCTGCGTGTATGCGTCGCCCGCGGCAGCATGCCGTACTCGGCTGTGATCCAGCCCTGACCCTTGCCACGCAGAAACGCCGGTACGCCTTCCTCCACGGTGGCCGTGCACAGCACGCGGGTATCGCCAAATTCCACCAGCACCGAGCCTTCGGCGTGGCGCGTGTAGTGGCGTGTAAAACGCACGGGCCGCAGCGCATCGGGCGCGCGGTCGTTGCGACGTTGGGACATCGGACTTACTCCAGGTAACGCAGTACGGTGACTGACGTGTTATCGCTGCCCGCTCCGCCCGCTTCGACGGCGCGTGTGGCCAGCGAGTTCAGCACTGCCGCCAGCGGCGCATCCGCGACAAAGGCCGCGGCCAGTTCCGTGTCGTCGATATTGGCCCACAACCCGTCGGTGCAGGCCAGCAGCACGTCGCCCGGTTGCAGGCCGATGCGACCGCTGATGGTCATCTCCGGCAACAGCAGTTCACCGCCGATGCAGGATTCGACGAAATTGCGCATCGGATGATTCTGCATCTGCTCGGGACGGATCATGCCTTCGCGCAACAGCAATTCGACATGACTGTGATCGCGGGTGCGCTGGTGAACACGTGCGTCACGGATCAGATAGACGCGACTGTCGCCGACATGCGCAAAGTAGCTGGAACCCTGCTGCACCAGACACACGGCGCAGGTGGCACGCGGCCGATTCTCCAGTGGCGTGCCGGAACCGAACGCCACTACCTTCTGATGCGCGGCGCCCAGCGCCAGATGCAGAAAGCCCAGCGGATCAAGCAACGGATGCGCAGCTTCGCGGAAGCGCTCGAGCAGCTGCTGCTGCGCAATTTCCGCGGCGCGTTCCCCTTCGGCGTGACCACCCATACCATCGCAGGCAACCAGCATGGCCCCGTGCGTATCGGAAACTGCGGCAACGCGGTCCTGATTGGTTTCGCGCGCGCCCCTGAGGCTCAATTCGGCATGTTCGACACGCAAGCGGGTTCCAGTGCTTTTGGGTTAGACTGCGCGCATCTTATATCAACGCTCGACGCACACAGTCGGCGGCGCAGCTCCGTCACCAGAACAGCGCCGTTGGCGCGGCAAACAAGGCATGGCATGACATCAAGCATGACTGGATTTGCGCGCCGCGAAACCGTCTCGGCGCGTGGCGCGCTGACCTGTGAAATCCGCAGCGTCAATCATCGCTTCCTCGACGCCTCGCTGCGGCTGCCCGACAGCTGTCGCGCCATCGAGGCCGAGTTGCGCCAGACGCTGGCGCGCGAACTGCGGCGCGGCAAGGTTGACTGCACCATACAGCACCGTCCGCCGGAAACCGGCGGCGCGCTGGATGTCGACGACCTCGCCCTGCAGGGCGTGCTGAACCGCGCACAACAACTGGCGGCAGCGATTCCCGGTCATGGCCGCATCAATGTGCTGGATCTGCTGCGCTGGCCCGGCGTGGTGCGCGAACCAGTGCTGGATGGCGAAACGCTGCAGGCCGACGTGCGTCAGCTATTCGAGGCCACGCTCACCGAACTCGGCGCGGCGCGACGCCGCGAAGGCGCGCGGCTGTCTGAACTGCTGCTGCAGCGCTGCTCCGCGCTGGAGGTCATGGTGACGGCGGTGCAGGCACGGCTGCCGGAAGTACAGCTCAAGGTGCGGGAGAGGCTCGAGGAGCGCCTGCGCGAGCTGGCCGGCGAACTGAACCGCGAGCGCATCGAACAGGAACTGGTGCTGCTGCTGCAGCGGCTGGATGTGGCCGAAGAGCTCGACCGCCTGACCGGACACATTGCCGAAGCGCGCCGCACGCTGGCCTTGCCCGAGGCCGCCGGCCGGCGCATGGACTTCCTGCTGCAGGAGTTCAACCGCGAAGCCAATACGCTGTCGTCGAAGTCTCAGGATCTGGAAACCACGCGCGTGGCCGTCGACATGAAGGTCATCATCGAGCAGATGCGCGAGCAGGTTCAGAACATCGAGTAGCGGCGACGATGGATCCGCAACCCGACACCGGCCGCCTGTTCGTGATTGCCGCGCCTTCCGGCGCCGGCAAGACCAGCCTGGTGCGCGCACTGCTGCAGAAGCAGCCATCCCTGCAACTGTCCATTTCGCACACCACGCGCAAGCCGCGCGCTCACGAGCGCGATGGCCACGATTACTGGTTCGTGTCGCCGCAGCAATTTGCCGCACTGCGCGCCGCCGGTGACTTCCTGGAATCGGCGCAGGTGTTTGACAACTTCTATGGCACCGGCCGCGAGCAGATCGATGCACGGCGGCGGGCCGGCCAGGATGTGCTGCTGGAAATCGATTGGCAGGGCGCCCGCCAGGTGCGTCAGTCGCAACCCGATTGCATTTCAGTCTTCATCCTGCCGCCCTCGCGCGCAGCGCTGGAGCGCAGGCTTCGCAGTCGCGGCACCGACAGCGAACAGGTCATCGCCCGCCGGCTGGCCGATGCCGCCACTGACATGTCGCATTGCCGGGAATTCGATTACGCCATCGTCAACGACGACTTCGACCACGCACTGGCACAGCTGCAGCAGATCATCGCCGGCCGCGGCGAGGAACTGCGCGCCGGCCGCCCGGAGCTTGCGCCACTGCTGGCGACACTGGTGGCGTGAGCCGGTCCGGTGCCGTACACTGCAAGCCAACTCCCTGCATTTATTAGGAAAGTGGCGCAATCATGGCCCGCATTACCGTAGAAGACTGTCTGCAGAACGTCGACAACCTGTTCCAGCTGGTGGTGCTGGCTTCACAACGCGCCCGCCGGCTCGCCAATGGCGCCGAGGCCACCGTGCCGCTGGAGAACGACAAACCCACCGTGGTGGCGCTGCGCGAGATCGCGGCCGGCAACATCACGCCGGAAATGCTGCGCGAGCCCGCGCCACAGCCTGAGCCGCCGATCCCGGACGCCGACAACGAATCGACCTTCCGTGCGCCACAGTTCGGGCTGATGGAACGGGACGAATAAGCACCACTGACTGAGGTCTCATGGACTATGCGTCGTCGCTACTGGGATTGCTGCCCGGCGCTCGACGCACACCGGGACTGCGGGAGCTGCTGGCCGCCGTAAGTGTCTACCTGCCGCCGGATCAGGTTCAGAGGGTCCGCGAAGCCGCTGAATTCGGCGCCGCCGCGCATCAGGGCCAGAAGCGGTTGTCGGGCGAGCCCTATATTGCGCATCCGGTCGCCGCTGCCGAAATCCTCGCCGAACTGCACCTGGACGCCGACACCATCGTCAGCGCCATCCTGCACGATGTCATCGAAGACACGCCGATCGCCAAGGAAGAGATCGCACTGCGCTTCGGCAAGGACGTCGCCGAAATCGTCGACGGCGTCACCAAACTCGATCACATCCGCTTCAAGAACCGCCAGGAAGCGCAGGCCGAGAGCTTTCGCAAGATGCTGCTGGCCATGGTGCGCGATCTGCGCGTCATGCTGGTCAAGCTGGCCGACCGCACCCACAACCTGCGCACCATCGACGCCATGGCGCCGGCCAGACGCCGGCAGATCGCGCGCGAAACGCTGGACATCTACGCGCCGGTGGCCGAGCGGCTGGGCCTGTACAACATGAAGCTGGAGCTCGAGGATCTCGGCTTCCGCACGCTGTATCCGCAACGCTACCGCGTCATCGAGCGCGCATTGCGCCGCGCACGCGGCAACCAGAAGGAATTCCTGGCCAAGATCCGCCAGCAGCTGGACGATGCGCTGAAGAAGAGCAACATCGAGGCCCGCGTCGAAGCGCGCGAGAAGCATCTGTACAGCATCTATCGCAAGATGCTGCGCAAGCGTGCGCCGCTGTCCGACATCGTCGATGTTTACGGCCTGCGCATCATTATCGACACCGTCGACACCTGCTATCGCGCCCTCGGCGTCGTGCACAGCGTGCACCGGCCCATGCCCGGGCGCTTCAAGGATTACATCGCCATCCCGCGCGTCAACGGCTACCAATCGCTCCATACCACGCTGTTCGGTCCCAACGGCGTGCCCATCGAGGTGCAGCTGCGCACCGCCGACATGGACCGCGTTGCGGAATCCGGCATCGCCGCGCACTGGAAGTACAAGGAAGACGCCAGCGAGGGATCGGCGCAGCAGGAGCGCGCACGCGCCTGGCTGGCGGCACTGGTGGAAATGCAGGAAAGCGGCAACCCGGAAGAATTCATCGAGAGCGTCAAGGTCGACCTGTTTCCAGACAAGGTGTACGTATTCACGCCCAAGGGCGAGATCCTGCGACTGCCGCGCGGTGCCACCGTGGTGGACTTCGCCTACGCCGTGCACACCGACATCGGAAATCGCTGCGTGGCTGCGAAGGTCGACCGCCGGCTGACCCCGCTCCGCACCGTGCTGCGCAACGGCCAGACGGTGCAGGTCATCACCGCCAAGGGCGCCAATCCGAACCCCACCTGGGTCAACTTCGTGGTCACGGCCAAGGCGCGCACGGCCATTCGTCACTACCTGAAGAATCTGCGGCGGGGTGAAGCGGCCGAACTGGGTCGCCGCCTGCTGACGCAGGCGCTGGCGGAATTCCAGGTGAAGCTGGACAGCATCGAGCCCGCTGCAATGCAGGCCGCCCTGACCGAGTTCGCGCTGCAGGACGCCACCGAGCTGTTTGAAAAGATCGGGCTGGGCGAACGGCTGGCGCCACTAGTGGCGCGCCGCCTGTTGCCGGACCAGATTACGCAGGCCGGCTCATCCAGCACCGGCCCCATGGCCATTGCCGGCACCGAAGGATTGCTGGTCAGCTACGCGCATTGCTGCTATCCGATTCCGGGGGACCCCATCCTGGCCTTTCTCAGCACGGGCCGCGGCATCGTCCTGCACCGCGACGGTTGCGCCAATGTCGAGGACTACCACAAGCATCCGGAAAAATGGCTGCCGGTCGATTGGCAGCAGACCAACGGCAAACTGTTCCTGTCGGAACTGCGGGTGCAGACCGTCAATCGCATGGGTGTGCTGGCAGCCCTGTCGGCCGCCATCGCCGGGGCCCAGACCAACATCAGTCATGCAGCCATCGAAGCCCGTTCGCCCGACACCTCGGAAATGATCTTCGTGCTTGAGGTGCGTGACCGGCAGCACCTGGCGAAGATCGTGCGGCTGTTGCGCCGTACCAGCGACGTGCTGCGCGTCACGCGTACAATCGCCGGACATGGACGCAGAAGGAAATTGATCCAGACA
>JAIBJM010000079.1 GCA_020029535.1 Gammaproteobacteria bacterium
AAACCTATCATACGCGCCCCATGCCAGGCAGCTGGTCCAAGCTGCGTGATGTTGCCAAGCTGGCAGATTCGCGCGCCGGGTTTGAATTCGAGCTTGCTGCGAATGAGCTGGCCGGCTTGCCGCAAGGCGTGACGGTTGGCCCCATACCGCTGCATGTTCGCATGCTGTTTGACCGGGAACAGGGATTGCCGGCAGTGCAGCTGGTGGTGAAGGGTGTGGTCACCCTGACATGCCAGCGCTGTCTGCAGTCGATGCAGTACCCGGTCGACGGTTCGACGCATGTGGTGATCGTCGACAGCGAGGCGGCGGGCGAGCGCGTATCCGGAGAGAGAGAAACTTTCCTGGCTGCAGACGGCAATGTGAGCTGCGAAGCGCTGGCGGTGGAAGAATTACTGCTGTCGTTGCCTCTGGCGCCACGGCACGACGATGAACAGGAGTGCGGATTGACTGCTGGAGCAGTACCCGCCATCGAAGGCAGCGCGGTAGATTCCGCGCTTGGTGAATCGGAGACGCAGCGACCATTCGCGGATCTGCGGTCGTTGTTGAACAGGCAGAGGAGTTGAGTCATGGCCGTACAGAAGAGTCGCAAGACGCCGTCCAAGCGCGGTATGCACCGTTCACACGCTGCGCTGGCCACACCGGCGCTGTCCATCGATTCGCAGACGGGTGAAAGCCACCTGCGTCACTGCATTACGCCGGACGGTTTCTATCGAGGCCGCCGCGTGATCGAGAAGCGCGCCGAGAGCGAATCGCAGGACTGACGGCCGTCCGCGGCCGTAGCCCATGTACTCGCGCATAGTCGGCACCGGCAGTTATCTACCGGTTGGCGTTCTCACCAACGCTGATCTTGAAAAGCGCATGGAGACCTCGGACGCCTGGATCCGCGAGCGCACCGGCATCCGCCGCCGCCATATTGCGGCCGCGGGTGAAACCACTGTCGACATGGCCGAGCATGCGGCGCGCGCCGCGCTTGATGCGGCGGGCTGTGTCGCTGCCGATATCGATCTGATTGTCGTCGGCACCTGCACGCCGGACGTGGTGCTGCCGAATCCGGGTGCGATGCTGCAGGGCAGACTGGGCAATCGTGGCGGCCCCGCATTCAGCGTGGAAGCGGCCTGCAGCGGCTTCATCTATGCGCTGTCGCTGGCCGACAAGTTCATCCGTTCCGGCGAGTCCAAGCGTGCGCTGGTGGTGGGTGCGGAAACACTGTCGCGCATCACTAACCCCACCGATCGCAGTACCGCCATCCTGTTTGGCGATGGCGCCGGCGCCGTGGTGCTGGCGGCGGATGACAAACCGGGCGTGATGTCGACGCATCTGCGCGCCGACGGCGGCTATGCCGATCTGCTCTACTGCACCGGGGGCATTTCCAAGGGGCACGACCCTGCTGGCGATCACATCGTGCTGGCCGGCAGCGAGGTGTTCAGGCACGCCGTCACCATCCTGGGACGGATTGTCGACGAGACCCTGGCGGCCAATGGTCTTGATCGCAGCGCCATCGACTGGCTGGTGCCACATCAGGCCAATATCCGCATCATCCAGGCCGCCGCGCGCAAGCTGAACATGCCGATGGAACGCGTCATCGTCACCGTCGAGGATCACGGCAATACCTCCGCCGCCTCGGTGCCGCTGGCGCTGGATGTCGGCGTGCGCGATGGCCGCATCAAGCGCGGCGATCTGCTGCTGCTGGAAGCCTTTGGCGCAGGCTTTACCTGGGGTGCTGCGCTGGTTCGCTACTGAGGCGCAAAAAAAACGCCGCGCGGATGCGCGGCGTTCCGAACTCCGGCTTGCGGCCGGGAATTCTTCAGCGGCTTACTTCGAGACCGAACGCTTGAACATGCGGTCAACCTTCTCGTTCACCGCATCGGCAGCAGCCTGGGCAGCCTGGGCAGCGCTCAGGGCCTGATTGGCCGTGTTCTGCGCGGCGCTGGCAGCCTGCGAGGCAGCGGCTGCATCAGCGCTGGCCTTGGCGGCAGCGTTGGCGTCGGTACGATCAGCCTTGTGAGCAGCCAGATCGGCCGACAGCGTGCTGACCTGGGTCTTCAGGCCGGCGATATCCTCCTGCAACGGCTTCAGGTTCTGGCAACCGGTCAGGGCAAACACCGCAGTGGCAGCGGCCAGCTTCACAACATTGGTCTTGTTCATTTCTCGTCCCCTTTACATGCTTGTGGGTAGTCACCGCGCCACGCAGCTGCTTCGCCGCCACGTGAATTTGTGCGGAGGCGCAACTTGACCAAATCTGCACGGCGAATGCAATAGGAATTTGCCGTGCTGTCGGCGCGAAGCGACAATAGTTTCAAGAAGTTATATACGGCACGTCAGACGAATCTGACAAACACATCTGGCGTGATTACTGTATATAATCACAGTCATGTCAAATCTTACGCCGCGCCAGTCACAGGTACTGCACCTGATTCGCCAGAGTCTGCAGGAAACCGGCATGCCGCCCACCCGCGCCGAGATCGCGGCGCAACTGGGTTTCAGATCGGCGAATGCCGCCGAGGAGCATTTGCGGGCGCTGCAGAGAAAGGGCTGTATTCAGCTGGTAGCCGGGGCTTCGCGCGGCATCCGGCTGCAAGACGCGCTGCGCGAGCAGTTGGGGTTGCCGCTGATCGGCCGCGTGGCCGGTGGCAGGCCGATCCTTGCCGAAGAGCACATCGTCGATCATGTACGCATCGATCCGGCGCTGTTTCAACCGCGGCCGCACTATCTGCTGAAGGTGGTGGGCATGAGCATGAAGGATGCCGGCATTCTCGACGGTGATCTGGTGGCGGTGCATCGCACCCCGGAGGTCCGCAATCGCCAGATTGTCGTGGCGCGGCTGGAGAACGAAGTCACCGTCAAGCGTTACCGGCAAGAAGGTTCAATCGTGTGGTTGCTGCCCGAGAACCGCGATTTCAAGCCGCTGCGCGTCGACCTGAAGGATGAGAGCATGATCATCGAAGGCGTGGTGGTCGGCGTGCTGCGCATGGGCGCCGAAAGGCCAGCGCTGGCGCGCCGCGCGCCGCGCCGCTGAGCCGCCAGCCTGGCAGGGCTCAGCGGATCAGCGTATTCATCTCGAAAATCGGCAACAGCATCGCAAAGACGATGCCCATGACGATCAGGCCCATGCCGACAATCAGCAACGGGCCCAGCAATCCCATCAGCGCGGCGATCAAGCCTTCCAGCTCGCGCTCCTGATTCAGGGCTGCGCGGTCCAGCATGGTTTCCAGTTCACCGCTGGACTCGCCGCTGGAAATCAGGTGAATGGTCATCGGCGGGAACAGCTTGCTGGCGGCCAGCGAACGGCCGATCGGCGCGCCTTCGCGTACGCGCGCGGTGGCTTCGGTGACTGCATCCCGCATTGGCAGATTGGTGACGACTTCACCGGCGATGCGCAGCGCGTCGAGTACCGGCACGGCGCTGGCCGTCAATATGCTCAACGTGCGGGTGAAGCGTGCCGTGTTGAAGCCGCGCAGCAGTTTGCCGGCCAGCGGTACATGCAGCAGCGCGCGCTGCACGCGCCGCTTCGCCGCCGGCTGTTGGCTCCAGCGCCAGAAGGCCAACGCCGCCAGCGCCAGTGCGATCAACAGCCACAGGCCGTAGTCACGCATGAAGTCGCTGACCGAGACCAGCATGCGCGTCATCAGCGGGAGCTTGGAGCGGTTGCTGTCGAATACATCGACCACCTTTGGCACCACATAGGTCAGCAGAAGGGACACGATGCCCAAGCAGATGATGGTCAGCGCGATGGGATACAGCAGCGCGCCCATGACCTTCTGCCGGATCTGTTCGCGGCTTTCGGTGTATTCAGCCAGACGTTCGAGCACCAGGTCGAGATGACCCGACTGTTCGCCAGCGGCCACCGTCGCGCGGTAGATTTCGGGAAACACCCGCGGGAAATCGCCGAGGCCGGCGGCCAGGCTGTGGCCTTCCATGACCTTGGCGCGTACGCCGAGCAGGACGCTCTGTACGCGCGGCTTCTCGGTCTGTTGCGAAACGGCCAGTAGCGCTTCTTCAAGAGGCAGGCCGGCCTTGGACAGCGTGGCCAGCTGCCGGGTCAGCAACGCGAGGTCGGCTGCGGATACACGCTGCAGCAACGAGAAGCTGCCGAGCCCCTCGCGTCGCTTTGATTCCTGTGCGGCGATTTCGGCGACGCTGACCGGCAGCAAGGCTTTTTCGCGCAACAGGGTGCGCACATGACGCGCCGTGTCGCCTTCGATGACGCCTTTGCGCTGCTTGCCGCTGCTGTCCAGCGCGGTGTATTCGAATGCGCCCATCGCTACAGCTTAACCGCTGGGCCGTTCTCAGTCTTCGCGCGTCACGCGCAGCACTTCCTCGATGGTCGTTTCGCCACGCTGCACCCTGGCCAGACCGTCGTCGCGGATCGAGGGCGTCACCTGACGGGCATGGCGCTCCAGCTCCTGTTCGCTGGCGCCGTCGTGGATCATCGTGCGCATGGCATCATCGACGAGGATCAGCTCGTAGATGCCGGTGCGGCCGCGATAGCCGCCGCCGGCATCACGCCCCGGGCGGAACAGCGTGGGTGAGGGTTGCTCGGGTTGCAGACCCAGCAATCGCCGCTCGTACTCGCCGGCTTCGAAGGGCACCCGCGTATTGGGACTGAGCACGCGCACCAGGCGCTGCGCCAGCACACCGATCAGGCTGGAAGACAACAGGAAGGGTTCGATGCCCATGTCGCGCAGCCGGGTCAGCGCGCCCGCCGCCGTGTTGGTGTGCAGCGTAGACAGCACCAGGTGGCCGGTGAGGCTGGCCTGTACGGCGATCTGCGCCGTTTCCAGATCACGGATCTCACCGACCATCACCACGTCCGGATCCTGGCGCAGGATGGCGCGCAGGCCGCGTGCAAAAGTCATCTCGACCTTGGTGTTCACCTGTGTCTGGCCGATGCCGTCGATGTAGTACTCGATCGGATCCTCGACCGTCATGATGTTGCGCGTGTTGTCGTTGAGCCGTTCCAGCGCGGCATACAGCGTAGTGGTCTTGCCCGAGCCGGTGGGGCCCGTCACCAGCAGAATGCCGTGCGGTTTGTGGATCAGCTCATCCATCAGGCCCTGGGTGTGGCGGTCCATGCCCAGCGACTCCAGTTCCAGCCGGCCGGCCTGCTTGTCCAGCAGACGCAGCACCACGCGCTCGCCGTGACCCGAGGGAATGGTCGAGACGCGCACGTCCACCGAACGTCCGGCGACTTTCAGGCTGATGCGGCCATCCTGCGGCAGACGCTTCTCGGCGATATCCAGCTTGCTCATCACCTTGATGCGCGAGACCACCAGCGGTGCCACGCCGCGCTTCGATTGCAATACCTCGCGCAGGATGCCGTCGACACGGAAACGCACCACCAGCCGGTTCTCGAACGGCTCGATGTGGATGTCCGAGGCGTTCTCGCGCACCGCCTGCGTCAGCACGGCATTGATCAGCCGGATGATGGGCGCGTCGTCATCGCTTTCCAGCAGGTCGGCCTGTTCGGGCAGCTCCTGTGCCAGATGCGCCAGGTCGGTCTCGCCCTCGAAGCCTTCGACGGCACGCATCGATTCATGGCCCGACTCATAGGTCTCGCGCAGCAATTCATCGAAGTCTTCGACCGGGACCGCGGTCAGCTTCAGAGGCAGGCCCAGATGACGCCGCACTTCGGCCACGGCGGTGGGCGATACCGGCGGGCGATACACGCAGTCGGCGCTACCGTCGGCGAGGCCGCGCACCAGCACGCCATATCGTTTGGCGAAGGTGAAGGGCAGGCGCAGGCCGGCTGCGTTGCGTGCCGCTTCGGTCAAGGCGTGGTCCCGCTGGCCGGAGCGGCCGGAGCCGCCGGCGCCGGTGCAGTGGAGGGGGGCGTCGTGGTCTCGCCGTTGCTGATGTCCGGTAGCGCCGCGCCACGGCCCAGTGGCAGCAGCGGGATCAGCGTGGTCTCGCGGTTCATCTGTCGCTGCTGCTCACGCAGGAAGTTGTACTTGGCGCCCGTTTCCAGGGCCGCCCGGGCATCATCGCGCAGGATGCTCGGCTTGATGAACACCATCAGGTTGCGTTTGCTGGTGCTCTTGCTGCGCGAGCGGAACAGCTCACCCAGCACCGGAATGCGCCCCAGCAGCGGCACGCGATTCTCGCTGGCGTTGGAGCCATCGGAGGTCAGGCCGCCGAGCACCAGCGTGCCGCCATCGCGGATCAGCACTGTGGTGGAAATGGCGCGCTTCTGCGTGATCAGGTCGGCCGCGCCGGCCACCGGCGTGGTTTCGAGCTCGGAACTTTCCACCTCGATCTTCAGCATCACCGCATCGCCCTTGTTGATCTGCGGCGTGACGGTGAGGATGGTGCCCACCTGCTGGCGCTGGATGGTCTGGAAGGCGCTGGTCGTGCCGGTGGTGCCGGTGTACTGGCCGGTGACGAAGGGTACTTCGCGCGCCACTTCGATCTTCGCTTCCTGGTTGTCCTGCGTGACGATCTGTGGCGTCAGGATGATGTTGTTGCGCGTGTCGGTCTGCAGCGCCTTGAGCACCAGGCCGAAATTGACGCCGGTGGCTTCGTATCGGCCCACGGCCAGCGTGGTGCCGGTCGGAACCGTGTCCGAGGTGCCCTGGTAAAGGTTGTACAGATCGACGATGGGTGCGTTGCCGCTGCCTACCGGCACCACGAAGCCACCGGCCGCCAGGCCGGCGGCCGAGCCATCGATCACCCAGTTGACGCCGAGATCGTTGGCCGTGCCGGCGCTGACTTCGGCCACGATGGCTTCCACCAGCACCTGCGCGCGGCGGATATCGAGCTTGTCGATGACGCTGTTCAACGCCCGCATGGTGCGCTGGGGCGCGGTGATGACCAGCGCATTGGTGTCCTTGTCGGCCCAGATCGTGGCGGTGCCGCCTTCCAGCGACAGCGTCGTGGAAGTCGAGGTCGCCGCAGCCGGTGCATTGCCGCCGGCCTGCGGTGGTTGCACCGGGCCGGCCGGCTGGCCGCGCGCCGACGACGTGGCCGCGCTGCTGCTGGAGAGCTGGCCCTTCAGTTTGGCAGCCAGATCCTCGGCATCGGCATAGTCCAGGTAGCGCACCTGCGTTTCGCTGCCGGCATCGACCGGCGTATCGAGGTGGGCGATCAATGCCTTGACGCGCAGGCGCTGATTCTGGTCGCCGCTGATCATGATGCTGTTGGAGCGGTCGTCGGCCACGATGCGCACGGCGTTGCCGGCATCGCCGCCGCCTGCGCCCAGCAATGCGGTCAGCACGCGCACGGTGTCGCCGGCCGTGGCGCTTTGCAGCGGAATCACATCGACGTCCGAATTGCCGCTCCGGTCAATGCGTTCGATGATGCGCATCAGGCGGCTGACGTTGTTGGCGCGATCGGAAATGATCAGCATATTGGTGCCGGTCACCGCGGCCAGCTGCGCGTTCTGCGGCATCATCGGTCGCAGCACCGGCACCAGCTGCGCGGCAGATACGCTCTTCACCGCCACCACCTGCGTCACCACTTCATCCGACGTGCTGCTGACACGTCCGGGCAGGTCGTTGGCCGGCAGCTGGCGCATGTTGGCGTCGGGCAGCACCTTGATCAGGTTGCCGGAGGGCACCGCAACGAAGCCGTGTACCGACAGGATGGACAGAAATGCCTGATAGAACTGCTCCGGGGTCATCGGCGTCGTCGACAGCATCGTCACCTGCGCGCGCACGCGCGGATCGATGATGAAATTCCTGCCGGTGGCGGCGCCGACTGCTTCGATGATCTGGGTGATGTCGGCGTCCTTGAAGTTCGGCGTGATGCGCGCAGTGGACTGGGCCAGCGCCAGGCCGCAGGTCGCCAGCGTGATCAGCGTGGGCACGAAGAATCGGTATCGCATCATTTTGCCCCTGTATCCGGTCTACTGGTCGGACGGCGCCCGTTGGCCGCCGCGACGTGCATTGAAGTCGCCCGGCGGTCCGGCATTGCGTCCGCGAGCCGGCGTTGCGGCGTCATTGGACGCTGCAGCGGCTTCGGCGCGGGATGCCACCGTTTCCAGGTTGAGGTTCACTTCCATGGGCTGTCCATTGCGCGTGACGGTCACGGTCGCGCTGCTGGCGTTCGACAGCGTCTGCATGATTTCCGTACCGCGGTTCGGATCATCCAGCACGGTACCATTGACCGCTGTGACCAGGTCGCCAGCCTGCAGGCCCAGCTCGGTGAATATGTCGCCGGTGCCGCGGGCGCCCGGGAAAATGCGGTAGCCGCTGAGTCGGCCCTGGTTCAGCACCGGCTGGAAGCGGATCACGCCACCCAGCAGCTGGTTGTTCTGCACCAGATTCTGCAGCCGCTGGCCGGCATTGGGTGGCGCGGCAGCCTGCTGGAATACCGCCCGGCTGCTGCTCAGGGTCTTGGGCAGGAACAGTGCTTCCAGGGCGCCGTTGCGCTCCAGCAGCACGCGATCAGCGTACACCGAATGCAGCACGGCGCTTCCCGGCACAGCGCTGCCTGTCTTGTAGAAGCGGGCGGAGGCGGCGTTTTCGCCCAGGATCGCCATGCCTTGTCTGGGGTCGGGCATGGCCATTACGCCGGCCAGCACCAGCGGGATGCTGGTCTGGGGAGCATCGGCCGCGTCAGTCAGTGCGGCCGCGGCCTGACCGAACAGATGTGCGTTGAGAATCGAGGCCAGCTCCAGCGTACGGTTGGCGGTGCGGGCCGGTATTGCCGGGACTGGCGCGGTTTCCTCGGCAGCGGGCCGGCCGGGCTGTGAGGTCAGCATAAAGCCCAGCTGAATGGCGATCAGCGCCAGCAGCACGCCGGACACCAGTCTGGGGCCGTGCGTAGTGAGCAGGGTCCGGAAACCCTCGGCGGACTTCAGCTCCTCGATCCAGGCGGCGGCGCTCATCAGTGGACTTGAGTTCCTGCTGGTGTGGCCTGATCGGCCGCAGCTAATACGTCCTGCATGATACGTTGCAGTCAATAGCAGGCTCAACTGTCTGTTTCTTCAGACTTCTCGATGTTTCCGTCGATGTTCCGGGTTCTGAATGGCTGGCCGGGATCAGGACTTGGAAGCAGGTCATATAATCCCTATATCAGTCTGACGAGACTCCATCATGACGGAGACGAGGATTTGAGCGAGCAGGGTCCTGACCATCCGGGCGATCACGGCGTTGTCGTCGAGGAGGCTGCGCCGAAAACGCGCGTGCCACCGCTGTTCCAGGTGGTGCTGCTCAATGACGACTACACGCCGATGGAATTTGTCGTCGATGTGCTGGAGCGCTTCTTTGCGCTGAACCGTTCGAATGCCACCCGCGTCATGCTGGAGGTGCATACGCGCGGCAAGGGCGTCTGCGGCGTATTCACCCACGAAATTGCCGAGACCAAGGTATCCCAGGTGACCACTTACTCCCGCGAGAACCAGCATCCGCTGATGTGTACGCTGGAGCAGGCCTGAAAGGGCGAGCGAGGACCATGTGCTGTCCAGTGAACTTGAATTCTGTCTGAACCATGCCTTCCGCGGGGCGCGTGCCCAGCATCACGAGTACCTGACCGTCGAGCATCTGCTGCTGGCGCTGCTCGATACGCCGCGGGTGCGCGAGGTGCTGGAGGGCTGTGGCGCGAACTTGAAGCTCCTGACCGATGAACTCAGGCAGCACATCGACAGCAAGACGCCCACGCTGCCGACGAGCGATGAGCGCGAGGTTCAGCCCACGCTGGGTTTCCAGCGCGTGTTGCAGCGCGCGGTATTCCACGTGCAGTCCAGCGGCAAGCAGGAAGTGGGCACGGTCAATGTGCTGGTGGCCATCTTCAGCGAGAAGCAGAGCCATGTGGTCTACCTGCTTGGCCGCCAGAACATCACCCGACTGGATGTGGTGCAGTTCATCTCGCACGGCCTGAGCCGCAGTGCCGAGGGCAAACCCGATGCCGAAGAAGTAGCCACCGAGGGCGACAGCGCCGCGGAAGGCGGCGGTGCGCTGGAGAAATACGCCACCAACCTGAACCAGATGGCGCAGCAGGGGCGCATCGATCCGCTGATCGGGCGCAAGCTGGAGGTGGAGCGCACCATCGAGATCCTGTGCCGGCGCCGCAAGAACAATCCACTGTATGTCGGCGAGGCCGGCGTGGGCAAGACGGCCATCGCCGAAGGTCTGGCGCGCATGATTGTCGAAGGGCAGGTGCCCGATGTGCTGGCCGACTGCACCATCTACGCGCTGGACATGGGCGCGCTGATCGCCGGCACCAAGTACCGCGGCGACTTCGAGAAGCGCCTCAAGACCGTGATCGCCGAAATCAGGAAGCAGCCCGGCGCCATCCTGTTCATCGACGAGATCCATACCGTGATCGGGGCCGGCGCGGCCTCCGGTGGCGTCATGGACGCGTCCAACCTGATCAAGCCGGTGCTGACCAATGGCGAGCTGCGCTGCATAGGTTCGACCACCTACCAGGAATATCGCGGCATCTTCGAGAAGGATCACGCGCTGGCGCGCCGCTTCCAGAAGATCGACGTGGGCGAGCCCAGTGTGGCCGAGACCGTCGAGATACTGCAGGGCCTGCAGAGCAAATTTGAAGAGCACCACAACGTCAGGTATTCGCCCGATGCGCTGCGCGCGGCGGCCGAACTGGCCGATCGGCATATCAACGAGCGCCGGTTGCCGGACAAGGCCATCGACGTGGTCGACGAGGCCGGAGCGCGGCTGCGGCTCAAGCCGGCCGCCGAGCGCGAAGAGCTGGTGGAAGTGCGGCACATCGAAGAGGTGGTGGCGCGCATGGCACGCATTCCGGCCAGGCACGTGTCGGCCTCTGATCGAGACCTGCTGAAGAATCTGGAGCGGAATCTGAAGCTGGTGATCTTCGGGCAGGACCCGGCCATCCAGACGCTGTCGTCCGCGATCAAGATGGCGCGCTCCGGGCTGGGCGATCAGCGCAAACCGGTGGGCAGCTTCCTGTTCGCCGGTCCCACCGGCGTGGGCAAGACCGAAGTGACCCGCCAGCTGGCGATTGCCATGGGCATCGAGTTCGTGCGCTTCGACATGTCGGAGTACATGGAGCGTCACACCGTGTCGCGCCTGATCGGCGCGCCGCCGGGCTACGTGGGCTTTGACCAGGGCGGATTGCTGACCGAGGCGGTCTCGAAGCATCCGCACTGCGTGCTGCTGCTGGATGAGATCGAGAAGGCGCACCCCGATGTGTTCAACCTGCTGCTGCAGGTGATGGATCACGGCACGCTGACCGACAACAACGGTCGCAAGAGCGACTTCCGCCACGTCATCATCGTGATGACCACCAATGCCGGCGCGCAGGAAATGAACCGCCCGGCGATCGGCTTCGTGCCCGGCGACAACAGCTCGGACGGGATGGAAGCGGTGCGCCGGCTGTTCTCGCCCGAGTTCCGCAACCGGCTCGATGCCATCATCCAGTTTGCACCGCTGACGCCGGCCACCATCGAGCGTGTAGTGGACAAGCTGCTGGTCGAGGCCGAGACGCAGCTGGAACAGAAGGGCGTGATGCTGACCGTCGATGATGCCGCGCGGCAGTGGATAGCCACCCGCGGTTACGACTCCAGGATGGGCGCACGGCCAATGGCGCGACTGATCCAGGAACAGATCAAGCGGCCGCTGGCCGAAGAGCTGTTGTTCGGCAAGCTGGCCGGCGGCGGGCAGGTGAAGGTGGGCATCAACGAGGATGGCAGTGCGCTGGCGATCGAATCGGTGCCGTCACCGGAACCCAGTGTTACTGCCTGACGCGCAGATGCCTAGGTAACTCTTCGCGCGCTCAGGCGGCGCGTGCTGGGGCATGCCCTTATATGGACCCGTCCCCGACTGCAACGACGTTCTTGATCGGAGGTAGCGGACAGATTGCGACCTTATATCCGG
>JAIBJM010000105.1 GCA_020029535.1 Gammaproteobacteria bacterium
ACGTGTTTCGCCAGCCTGGCTCGTCGCGCTGGGTCTGGTCGGGCTGCAGGTCTGGCAGCACGCGCGCAACCGCGAATGGTTGATGCACGGCGGTGATTCCGGAGTCATCGCGCAGCAACTCGATTCCCGGCAGATCGAAGGCCAGTCGTTGCGCGCATACCTTGAGCAGCGCGTGTCGTTGCGCTCGCCATTGCTATCGAACCAGTCGCAGCTGCTGGCGGTCGTTACGGCGCTACCGACGCTCGGCATTCCGGAGGGGCGCGTCTCGGCACGTGCGTGGACAGAAGATGACATACGCGCCCTGGCCATCCGTCTCGGTGTGAGGTACGTCGTGCTGTTTCCGGCAATGCCTCTCGCTGGCGACTATGATCCGCACGGAGACCGGTTGCTGGCACTCGTGCATGGCAGCCCAGCGCCGCCCTGGCTGCGACCGGTGTTTCAGGATGCCGGCGTGCAGCTGTACGAAGTGTTGCCGCAGTAATCACATTCATCTGGAGCCGTTCATGCCGGATACCGCGTCGTCGCTGCTGATACAGGACGTCAGGCTCACGAAGGGGGCAGAGTACGACGAGGTATCGGCGCTCATCGGCGATTGCCGCCTGTGGTACCGCTTCACACCCGGCTACGCGGAACAGGTCGATGCGAGCGCGTTCATTGCCGTGGGGCTGCTGGCTGCAATGGCCAGCAACATGACGCTCGAACTGGCCGCTCCCGTGACGGCTTCTCCGCTGCTGCTGTCCAGCTTCGACAGGCTGCAGGAAATATTCCATATCTGGAATCCCGCCCTGCACAGGGTGACTGTTCGTGCCGATGCGCGTGTCCCGGTTACGACCCGGCAGGGCTGCGGCAGCTTCTTCTCCGGCGGGGTGGATGGCCTTTATACCTTCCTGCAGCACGAGCAGGAGATTACTCACCTGATCCAGCTGCACGGTTACGAATACCGGCACGAGAACCGCGCTCTGGGAGTCCAGGCCGAGGCCGCGAACCGTGAATACGCGCGGGCCCGCGGCAAGGAACTGATAATCGTCGAAACCAATATCCGTGAGATATTCGAAGCACACAATGTCCACATCTATACCTATCACGGTGCCTGTCTGGCCAGCGTCGCGCACTTGTTGGGGTTTCCTGTCACCTATGTTCCGTCCAGCTTCACGTGGGCTGATCTCGCGCCGTGGGGCTCTCATCCGCTGACGGATCCGTTGTGGAGCACGGAAGCCGTGACCCTGCGTCACGACGGGTGCGAGGCTCATCGGGCAGGGAAGCTGCGCCGGATAGGAAAGGATGCGACCTCGCTCGCGTCTCTTCGCGTGTGCCCGCAGAACAGCAGCATGTACAACTGTGGTGTCTGCGAAAAGTGCCTGCGGACACGCGTCCTGCTGCGGATGCTCGGCCTGTCATCGCCAACGCTGCCGCCGCTGGACGATCCGGCACCGATCAGTCGCATGCGCTTCGGCAACGCCTGGAAACGTCAGGAGTGGGTCGGCAACCTGAGTTTGGCCATCGAGGTGAATGACCGGGCGGTCGCACGTGCGATAGCGTGGGTCATCGCGAAGTACGATGTAAGGCATGGGCTGAGGAGCCTTGATCGTGCGCTGTTCGGGGGGCGGCTGCGGCGCCGGTTTGGCGGGGGCGCAGCGATTCGTGACAAGCCATTTCCGATAGAGCCGGTTCCTCCGGAAGTCTAACTTCCCTGTTTTTGCCAGCGCGCCTGTCGCCAGCGGTCGAACGCCGGCAGCAGCCCGCGCGCGAGCGGAGTGTTCTCGCACAGGAGGCGAATGGCCCTGCGTCGGCGCTTCCAGGCAAGCACGCGCTCGACGAGCTCGAGCATGGGGCTGGTTTCGGCGCGTTCACGCCCGAACTGCTGCAACTCTTCCAGCCAGCTTTCGTATTCCTGTCGCAGCAGCACTGGTGCATCGGCTGGTAGATGATCGGGAAGGCAGCCAGCCTTTGGCAGCGCGCCGAGCATCTGCAGCGTGACCATCGTGCGCAGGCACTTGCGGCAGCGCCCGCAGTTGTAGTTGCCACCGTTGTTCTCAAGGCAGACGCGCAGGTGCCGAATGGATTCCGGCCACTCCGCAAGCAGCGCCGCGGTCTTGTCGACGCGGCGCGCCTCGGCGCCATGATGGATGACGTCAAGGCGTTCCGACGACCACAGGGGATCGAGCAGGGGATGCGATCCCAGCGGGTCGAGATGCGCATAGGAATGCGAAGATGGCATCAGCAGCGTACCGATGCCGCCGCTCAGCGCGTGGACGGTGGCCGCTAGTGCCGAACCGAAATAGTAAAGCTCATAGTGCAGGGCGAAACGGTCGCGCAGATTCGTGGAGGCAACCACCAGTTGCGTGCCGGTCTGGTTCGCGATGCTAGCCACCTGCTCGATGGATTGCTCCTCGCCCCGCAGAACACTGTGCGGCTGTTCAAGGCCTTTGATGAACAACAGGTGGGTGGCTCGCGGCACATCGGCCGCAGGCGATTTCACCGAGCGCAGCAGCGTGTAGAAGGAATCGATTCCACCGGAGAACAGTGCCAATACGCCGTTGGAGCGCGGTGTCTGCGATGTGCCTGCGGTGAGCTTCACGGCGATGCGCCGGAATCCCGGATGCCAGAGGAAGAGAATGTCCTGCAGACGGGCTACCTGGTTCGCCAGACGGACAGAAACCGGTTCGTCGATCTGCAGAGATTCGCCCGCGTGCATGCATGGTATGAGCAGCGCGCACAGGAACGGGTCTGCTGAGCGGTGCAGGAAGTGCTGGAATCGCGAATCGACGCTGAAATGCAGCTCTTCGGGTTTGCCTCCGTCAGCCTGAACCAGGCCCACCAGCCGTGTCTGGCCGGCGCCGTGTTCGATGCGGGTCTCAATGACTCGCATGGAGAAGTTCCGCCTGCTGCGTGCGCATGCGCCGCAGGCCAAGGGCGCGGGCGCCGGGAGACCTCAGCACGATGAAATGTTTCGAGGTGCCGATCAGCCACAGGGAACCAACCCGGCGAAAGCCGGAATTGCGCTGGGCCGCGCGGGAAGCAAAATTCGTGTGGCTGGTGTAGTTGATCAGTCCGGCCTTGGCCCGCCAGCGTTCCTCCGCCAGCATCGCGCAGTGGCGCAACGACTGCTGGCGCATCCCCCTGTATTGCGGATGGGTGATTCCGGCATAGCTGTAGAGATGGTTTTCCGGCAGGGCAATGCTGAGATGTGGATTGACGTTCGTCGTGCCGCGGGCGTTCGCCCAGCTGCATCCCGCCAGCTTGTCATCCACGAAGCTGAGGATGCACTGGTCGCCAGCGCTGAAGTTGGCGAGTTTGTCAGGGCCGATCTGCCAGATGGGGTTCTTCGCCATTTCCTCAAGCTCTGCGGCGGTGGCCAGTCTGGTGCTGAGCCGGGGGCTGTCGACGCGCTTCTGCCAACCTCTCTGCAGCAGATTGAAGTCCAGTCTTTCAAACAGGAACAGCCGGTTGATCAGATCGTGGACGGTGGCTTGCGCGGCGGAATAAATCCCGAAACGCCGGCGCGTGCCGCGAATTCGCTCCAGCCAGTGCCGCAATGCCATCGCTCTGCCTCGAGGCTATTCAACACGGGCACGCAGGGCGCGTACCACACCGTGGGTATCGCTGCTGCTGTGCACTTCAACGTAGGCCGGATTGTCGCGCAACCGCTTCTCCAGGATCGCACCCTGGCCGGCGCCCAGTTCGAAACAAAGCCACCCCCCGGGGGCGAGGTAGCCGGGCGCCTCGCGAACCAGTCGCATCGTGATCGACACACCAAACGGACCGCCGTCGAATGCCGCAACAGGTTCGTCTGCGCCAATTTCCTTGGGCATGCTCTGCGCGTGCTTGCTGGTCAGGTAGGGCGGGTTGCAGACGATCAGGTCGAAGCTGCGG
>JAIBJM010000012.1 GCA_020029535.1 Gammaproteobacteria bacterium
GGTCAGGCGCTGCGGCTGAATGATCCGCGCCGCTTCGGCAGCTGCCTGTACACCGACGCGCCGCCCGATGACCATCCGCTGCTGCGACATCTGGCGCCGGAACCTTTCGACGATGCCTTCAATGCCGGTTACCTGTTCGGCATCACACGCGGCCGACGGGTGTCGATCAAGCAGCTGCTGATGGACGGCCGGTTGGTCACCGGCGTCGGCAACATCTATGCGAGCGAGTCCCTGTTCCGCGCCCGCATCCGTCCGCAGCGCGCCGCACGGCGTGTTACGCGCGCGGAGTGCGCGGCGCTGGTGCGCTCGATCCGCGCCGTACTGGAAATGGCGCTGCGCTCCGGCGGCACCACCTTGCGCGACTATGTCAGTGCCGACGGCACGCCGGGCTATTTCAGACAGAAGCTGAATGTGTACGAACGCGCCGGCAAGCCATGCCGTCGTTGCCGGACGCCGATCCGCCAGCTCGTGCAGGGCCAGCGTTCCACTTACTATTGCCCCGCATGTCAGAAGTAACGGCGCAAGTCAGCCGCCGCATCCGCGCGGTACTGAAGCGGGACCCGGTGATGGCGCGGCTGATCGCCGCCGCGGGACCGTTTGCGCTGCAGACCCAGGCACAGCGCGCACCCTTTGAATCGCTGGCGCGCGCCATTGCGCACCAGCAGCTCAACGGCACCGCCGCGCAGCGCATTCTCGAACGCTTCTGTGCGCTGTATGCGCCGGCGCTGTTTCCACATCCGCAGGCGCTGCTGGATACGCCGGAACCTTCATTGCGTGCCGTGGGATTCTCGTTCGCCAAGATCCGCGCACTGCGCGACCTGGCCGAGAAGAGCGCACTGGGCATCGTGCCCGAATCGCCGCAACTGCTGCTGCTCGATGACGACGCCATCGTCGAGAGACTGACGCAGGTGCGCGGCATCGGTCGCTGGACCGTGGAGATGCTGCTGATGTTCCAGCTCGGCCGACCGGATGTGCTGCCGGTGGATGACTTCGGCGTGCGCAATGGCTTCCGCCTCGCCTATGGCCTGCGCCACCTGCCCACGCCACGCGGCCTGCTGGCCTTCGGCGAACGCTGGCGGCCGTACCGCAGCGCTGCGGCCTGGTATCTGTGGCGCGCCGTCGAGCTGGCGCGCGAGCAGAAGCTGCCAACCCCGCTGAAACCGGCGCCGCGCGTGCCCCAGCAAAAGCCACCAGCGCGCGAAGTAGCGCAGCTGCGCCGCACGCTGAAACGGGTCAGGAAGAAAGTCGCGCGGCAACGCGCTCGTAAGTGATCCGCAACAGCAGCTGATCCTGCACCGGCTGCATGGCCGCCGGCCGCGCCGCATTTTCCAGGTCATAGCACAGCCGCAGCCGGTCGCCTTCGAGTTCAAAAATTGCCTGGATGCGCTTGCCGGCCGCCGGTCCTGCACTGCCAACCAGATCCACGGCGTGCGCGGATTGCGCGGTTTCGAGATGCAGGTCGCCGGAATCCACCACCTGCCGTTGCCGATCCAGAATCCGGTAGCGGCCCTCTTCAATGATCAGACGCGCCACGCGCAGCGCGGTCACATCCAGTTCACGTCCCGAGATGTCGGCAGCCAGCGGTATCCAGTTGCCTTCGAGGGAGAAGAAGTTCAACTGCCTGCCTCGCCAGAGTGTCTTTCGCAGAACGGGCCTTGTGTCCGGCCGCAGGTTACCGTCGGTGATCGGCAGCGATCAACTGGAGTCGGCTGCGATACCTGTTGGGAGTTGGCGCATCGCGATGGCAGAATCAACCTTTCAAGCGCCGATTCCGCTGAAGATACCCATGATGCGATTCCGGTTGATCGTCGCCGCTCTGGCAGCTGTGCTGACGACATTGCCCGCGGCGGGCCAGAACAAATGGAACGCGAAGAGCCCGTGGGGCAAGACCGAGCGTGGCGGGCCGATGGAGTCGCAACGGAAGAAACCCTTCAAGCTCTTCGACAATGTCTGGTACATCGGTTTGCAAACGGTCAGCGTTTATCTGGTGTCGACCTCCGACGGCCTCGTGCTGCTCGACTCCGGCTTTGCTCAGACGGTGGACTGGCTGGTGGAGAACATCCGTGCGGCCGGGTTCGATCCCGCCACCGTGAAGTACATTTTCGTGACCCATTCGCATCCCGACCATGCGGGCGGCGCGGCCCGCATGAAACAGATCACGAAGGCCCGCGTCGGATTGTCGGCCGAGGACTGGACCTCGGTCGAAAGGCAGCAGAACCATCCGGAGCGCGATCTGGTACTGAAGGACAACGAGTCGATCACCGTCGGCGACACGACCTTCAAGTTCTACTTCACGCCTGGGCATACCGCCGGGGCCATGTCGGTGGAATTCCCGGTCCGACACATGGGCCGCACGTTTCGCGCGATCCTTCCTGGCGGCCTTGGACTTCAGTACGCGCCCGAGTGGGGGCCGTCGTTCAAGCAGAGCATCGAGCGGCTGCGATCGCTCGGCCCGTGGGATGTTGCGCTTGGCAATCACCCATTCCTGGCGCCGATCGACCTCGAAGTCGTCGAACAACAGCTCAGCGCAGGCCGCGGGGCAGCGCATCCAGCCGTGATCGGCCCGGCCCGAATAACCGCCTTCTTCGACGACATCCTGAAGGTCGTGGACGAAAAGCTGACGGCCGAACCACCCACGGGACCGCCGCGATGAAGGGCGGATAGATTCAAATCGCCCACCCCACCCGGAGTTGTTTCGCAGAACGGCCCTTATGTCCGGCCGCAGGGTAGCGTCGATGAGCGGCAGCGATCAACTGAAGCTCGAGTTTCAGTTCGGTCTGGCGCTACTACTTCGTCCCGCGCCGAAGGCGGAAGGCCGCCTTCAGGCTTGATGACCTTGCAGTCCGCCGGCTCAAAGCAACATGCAAGGCGAATTCCTCCGCCTGAGCCGCATTCCCGACAGATACGTGCGTTGTCTGCATTATTGCAATCGACCACATCCGGTTGCGGAAGCGGCCCCGACTGCTGGCAACCCATTGCAAGAAGGATCACGGACGTCACTACAACCGTACGCACAACGAGTTTCAAAGCCTTCGAAACGTGCATCGATCTACCTCCATTGATCTCGTATTGCAGGAGCTGCTGCGCGAACGTTCGTCCGCGGCACTCGTCCACGATCACTTGTCGCAGTGACGGTGATGCCGGCAGGCAACGGGCCACAATGTCGAGGGGCCTACCCTCATCTACGTCTGTAGCATCGAAGAACCCATCCTTCTGTTCCTCGTTCGCGTCACACAATCTGTCCCCTTTCCCCCGCTTTCCAGTCCGCGACTTCGCTCAGACTCCGAGATTCGCCAGCAACAACTCGATCAGCGCCCGAATCGACGTCTGCGCGCCGCAATCGCTGACCGCGTCGTTGGTGTCGGGGCTGGTCCCGCATCCGTCCACGCGGAGCCGTAGATCGAGCAACTGCTTGGTGATGGCGGTCTTCTGCTTGCCGCGCAGCAGCAGCCGTTCGATCTCGTCGAGCCGACTCAGGAGCGAATTTCGGGTTCCCCCACTCGCCGACTTGAAGACGTTCGGGGCAAGCGCGTTGATGGCGTTCTGCACGATCTCCACGTCGGTCCCGTCGGCCAGGCCGTCGTCGTCTGAGTCTGCGTCGTACGGATCGCTGCCGTATGCCGTCTCGATGGCGTCCGAGACCCTGTCACCGTCGTCGTCCAGGTCCGCGTTGTCACCGATGCCATCGCCGTCGAAGTCGGATGATTCGTTCGGGTCGAGCGGGAAGGCGTCGCTCGCGTCGAGAACGTTGTCGTTGTCGTCGTCGGTGTCGGCGTTGTTGCCGATCCCGTCGGCGTCCGTGTCGACCGTCTCAGTCGGATCGAGAGGCAGCGCGTCGGTACCATCCCAGGCGCCGTCGCCGTCCGAATCAACTGCGCGTGGGTCGGTGCCGTGCGTGCGCTCAACGCACGAGTGCACGCCATCTGCATCGCCGTCCTCTCCCACCAGCTTGGAGAAGAACGCCGCGTCGAGGGTGGGTCCCGCGTAGCCGAGTCCGGGCTCACGGATCGTGCCGTCCGGCTGCGGTCCGTAACCGTTGTCGCGCAGACTCGCGATGAAGTCGTTGGCGACGTAGTCATGATCGTAGTCGTCGAAGCCGATGAAGTAGTGGCGGACCATGTCCGCCGGATCGAGGGCGGCTGCGCCGCGCGGCGCGTTTCCGTCGTCCTGTCCCCACGGCGCGCCGGCGGATTGGTTGTCGCTATTCCCCACGCAGGTCACGTCCAATCCCTCCCCGCACGTGCCGCTCTCGTCGCCGCGGAAGCGTCCCCACTTCCAGTACGTATCGGTGGGCTGCGGCTGGAGGCCATCCAGGTCTTCCAACAGCTGACGCTCCCAGAGGCCGCCGGACGCGAGGAAGGACTGCAGGGCATAGTCTACGTTACGATCGTTGCCCGACACCGGAACTCCTGGACTGCCGGTCGGCCAGTAGATGACGCCGTCGGTCGCGGGCTCTCCCGCGAAATCCGAGAACGCTCCCTTCGCTCCCAGTCCATGGCCCTTGGCCTGCTGCGCCGTCTCCGGGCGAAGCTTGCCGCTGCCCAGCGGAAACTCCGCCAACGGGATCTTGCCATGAACCACGTGCCCGGAAGCAGCGGTTAGCTGGCTGTCCGGCGGAAGCCACGAGTGGTAGCCGCCGTGGGCCTGAGTGAGCACGGCCTCAAGTCGATCGGCGGAGCCTTCTCCCTTGCGGACCGCGACGATGGCCTCCTCGAGATCATTCTCGTGCTCCTGCCCTTCGTCAACAAGGAAGCCGTAGCGATCGTAGGTCTTGCCGCCGCTCGACAGATATCCATCGGACCAGTCGCGCGAGTGGAAGAAGCCGTAGGTGATGAACCAGTGCGTGCAGGTCTCCACGACCGAGTAGTACACCCAGGCATACTGATCAAAGTTGCGCAGGTTGTCCCAGTTGTTGTCCCCGTCGAAATCGCGGTCGTAGTCGAACGCCGCGATCAAGTCGGCGCGCGCATCGGAGTCATCAGTGTCCTGGTAGTGGATCGGCGCCCACCGGCGTGCCACCTCTTCCGCCGTTGCGGCGAGCGATACAACGGGCACCAGCAGAACGGTGAGATAGAGGGCAGCGGACAGTCCGAGCGACAATGCGATGCGACAGTTCATAGCAACTCCTGCGGCTCGAGGATGCGTGGTGTTGGCAGAACAAGCGGATTGGCTTGCGGACATTAGTCTTCTCTCTACGGAAATTCCCTGCGATTGAGCATAGACGGCCGGCAGCACCACAAAACCCCCGCCTCAGGGGGCAAACACCGTGAAGCAAAGGCCTCGTGGCACGGAAATTCAACTGCCTGCCTCGCCAGAGTGTTTTTCGCGGAACGGACCTCATGTCCGGCTGCAGGTTATCGTCGATGAGCGGCGGCGATCAACTGGAGTCCGCTCGCGAATCCCTGCTACAGCAGCGCTCCGGGCGGGAGGCTCATGCGCAAGGTTGGCAGGAGGCGCAGCAAGTTCATAAAACACCCGGTGCCGGCCCCAGTTGTTCGAGCGATCCCGGAGTACCGTGCGCGATGGCGATGATCGTGTGCCCCTCATTCAGGAAAAGCATGTCCAGCGGGATGAGCGTCTTCTTCATCCAGAACTTTTGGGGTGCGAAGCGTGACTTCAAGGCGGGGAAGAAGAACGCCATGCCGTCGCACGGAGCGAGAGTGTTGCGTTCCATCAACCCGCGTTCGCGCGGTCGTGCCGTGTCGGCGCACACGCCGCAGGCCCAACTACCGCTCGAGTCTCCCACTCCGCCGCCGCCCGATCCGCGGTTGTTGGAACTTGAAGCGGCGTTGCGCGCCGTCAGCGCGGACGATCTCACGCCGCGCGCGGCGCTCGATCTCGTCTACAAGCTGCGCGTGTTGCTGAACTGATCCGCTCCGGGACGGCGGCCGCCCGGCCGTCCCGGCATCGGTCTACTGTATGCCCGCGCTCGGCTGGAAGATGCCGACCGTGCGCTCGCGATTGCACTGGCGATCGATCGTGCAACTGCCCGAGCACACCAATGGCGTGCAGCTCTTGCCGGACGGCGCGCAGCCGCTAGTCTGGCATCCGTTGAGCCCCCCCTCGCCGGTCACCTTGCACTGGCCGCCACAGAAACCCAGCGCCATCGTCGTACCACCACCACGGTTTGCGATGCGGAATACCTGCGTCGTCGTCGTGACGGTGACGTCGCCGACCACTTCGCTGTCCACGGCCACCTCTCCGACGGCTTCGACCTTCTCCGCCTCGTCGAATAGTTTGTCGGCGTCGGCGGCCGAGAGCATCCGGACTTCCGGCGGCGGAATCGGTGCCTGTGTTCTGGGTTTGCAACCCCATATCGCTAGGACGCCGGCCGTCAGGCATGCGATGGCTGTCATCGTCGTCGTTTTCATCTTTTCACTCCCTGCGTTGAGAAAAATCGGGGATAGATTCAAACCGCTTGCCCCGTCAAAAAATTTCGCAGATCAAGCCTTATGTCCGGCCGCAGGCTACCGCCGATGAGTGACAGCGATCAACTGAAGGTCGCGAACATTACCCGCGGTCTATCGAATCCTCCCAGCATCCGCGTTTAATCCCGCATAGGCACAAACCTGCCCTGCCCGCCGCGGGAATCGGCAGGCTATAGGCTTATGAGCAACAGTCGTGTTGTATTTAGAAATCCCCGACGAAAGGTATGCATCCTGCTCTCTTCCTTAGTTTCGGTGGATAGCAAATTGAACCTGCCGTTGCCCAGCCTGACGGATAGGAAATGGTTCAACTACCTGCCTCGCCAGAGCGTATTCGCGGAATGGGTGTCATGTCCGGCCGCAGGTTACCGTCGTTGATCAGCAGCGATCAACTGAAGGTCGCAGGCATTGCTCCAGCGATCGAATCCTCACGCCGGCGCACTCAGTGTCGGCATTGTTCACGAGCGGTTCTCGAAATCGACTGCGATCTCATTGCGGATCCGGTCGCGAACCTCATGGGTTACAGGTGTTTGGTCGAGGAGGGTGAGAAGTCGCTTTCGTTGCGTAATGCCGCGCCGCGCGAGCTCTCGCGTGAACGCGATATCTTTTTCGCGTCTGACCACGTACTTCGCAATGGCGAGATCGTGTGGATCGAGACATAGCCCGTTGACTCCGTCTGTATCGCCGGGAGCCAGATTCACGAGGCGGCCTCTCCAACCTCTCGGCAGGATGGCGGTGGTCTCATCGACGGGATCGGCGTAGTAGCCGAATTCCTCGTGAAATGGGGAGTCCTGGCCGATTGCGTTCGGCCATTCGATGCGTCGCGCGTCGCGCCTGGCGATCAGATCCACTTCCGCGGAACGCACGATTTCGTCAGCCAGGTCCGGATGCTTGCCGTGCAGAGACTGGCTGCCGATGATCACGAACTGCTTTTCGCCGGTGATCCGGCCTGCGGCCCGCAGTACATGATCAAGTTGCTGCTTCTTCATTGAGTCTTCTCACTTCCTCACGCGGTAACAGACCGACGTAGGGTGGCGACTGGCGCAAACGATTGGACCGTTCGTCACGCCCGAGTAGTGCCGCAAAGAGTGCGCCATCATCGCCGCTCGTGAGGATTTGCTGCCACTCGTCGTATGCAGACACCCACGAGCCGCTGCTCTTCCAACGATGCAGATTGGCGAGGCTGTGCGCTCGAACATGGTTTGCCGGAAAGCGTGTGGCAACCGCGGCCGCGAGCTTGCGTTTGTGCTCGTCCAGGGCCTGCGAGGCGGATTGCACCATCGGCGGACTGATGTTTCGCTCTGTCAGCTCCAGACCGTCCCCTTCACCCAGGCCCCACGCCGCGAGCGTGGCTTTGGGGATGATTACCCCCAGGGAGTTGCCGATGCGGCGAATCGTGAGTTTCATGGCGCTTGTTATACCATGTTATAACATGAGCCAACAACGGATCATCCACTTCGCGACCGACGCGCTCACTCGACCTTCCCGACACCATCCCCGCGCGGATCCGCGGCCGCTTCAAGCCTGCCGCTGCTGCGATCCCAGATCACCGCCTGCAGGTTGCCCCACCTGCGCGGCGACGCATTCAGCACATGACCGCGGGCCGTCAACGACTGCTGCTCGGCATCGGTCAGCGCGCCGGGCTCGTAGCGCACCACATCGGGCAGGTATTGATGATGGATGCGCGGGGCGGCAACGATCTCGGCGGCGCTGCGTCCGTCGATGAAATCCAGCGTGGCGTTCAGCACCATGCCGATGATGAAGCTGCCGCCGGGCGAACCCACCACCATCACGCGATCCGGCAGTTCGATGAAACTGGGCGTCATCGACGACAGCATGCGCTTGCGGGGAGCGATCTTGTTGGCCTCCTCGCCCACCAGCCCGTAGCCATTGGGCACACCGGGCTTCATCGAGAAATCATCCATCTCGTTGTTCAGGAACAGGCCGGTGCCCGCAATCATGCGTCCCGAGCCGAAGCCGAAGTTCAGCGTCAGCGTAGCCGCGACGCGATTGCCATCGCCATCGATCACCGAGAAATGCGTGGTCTGCGGGCCCTGCGGCGCGCCGGGGCCGAGGCCGGACAACGCCTGGCTGGGCAGCGCACGGTCGGTGCGGATCGACGTGGCCAGCCCCGCGGCGTAATCCATGCTGGTCAGCCGCTGCACCGGCACCTGCACGAAATCCGGATCGCCGAGATGGATGGCGCGATCGCGATGCATGCGTCGCGAGGCCTCGATGATCAGATGCTTGCGCAGCGCGCTGTCAGCATGCGTCAGATCGAACTGCGACAGCATGTTCAGCGCTTCGATCAGCGCGACGCCGCCCGAACTGGGCGGCGGTGCCGACACGATGCGCGCGCCGCGATAGCTGCCCACCAGCGGTTCACGCTCGACGGCGCGGTACGCAGCCAGATCTTCCTCAGTCCAGATGCCACCCTGCGCGCGCACCCCGGCCACCAGGCGTTTGGCCAGATCACCCTTGTAGAAGGAATCCAGGCCCTTGCTGGCCAGCAGCTGCAGCGTGCGCGCCAGCTCCGGCTGGCGTATCACCGTACCCAGCGGCGGCACCGCGCCATCGCGCAGAAAATTGCGCGCCACCTGCGGATCGGCAGCGAACTGCCGCTGCTTGCCGCGTAGCGCATCATGCAGACGCGGAGTCAGCGCAAAACCATCGCGCGCCAGACGGATGGCCGGCGCCAGACTTTGCGCCGCAGGCAGGCGACCATACTTCGATGCCAGCACTGCCATACCGGCCGGCTCGCCGGGAATACCGGCCGCCAGCGCGCTGTTCACCGACAGTCCAGGCACCGGGTCACCGCGCTGGTCGAGAAACATGTCGCTGCGCGCGGCTGCCGGCGCGATCTCGCGGGCGTCGATGAAGTAATCCTTGCCGTCTGCAGCACGGTGCAGCAGATAGAACCCGCCACCGGCGAGTCCGGAGCCGGTTGGCTCCACCACGGCCAGCGCCGCACTGACCGCCACCGCCGCATCGAAGGCATTGCCGCCAGCGCGCAGCACTTCGAAGCCCGCTTCGGTGGCCAGCGGATGCGCACTGGCGATGGCGGCCTTGCCGGGGGCGGCTTCGGCGGCCAGTGCTGCCGCCAGCTGCAGCGACAGCGCCAGGGCGGCGAGACTCTGTAACAGCGCGCGCTTCATCGGGCCAGCTTGCGCCTCACCGCCGCGTTGACCAGCGGATGCACGAACTCGTGGACTTCGCCGCCCAGCGTGGCGATCTCGCGCACCAGCGTCGAAGAAATGAAGGTGAACTGTTCCTTGGAGGTCAGAAACATGGTCTCGATGCCCGGCGCCAGATGGCGACCCATGTTGGCCAGCTGGAATTCGAATTCGAAGTCAGACACCGCACGCAGACCACGCACGATGACGGCATTGTCATTGGCGCGTGCCAGATCGACAGTGAGACCCTTGTAGCCCGTCACCGTCACATTCTTCAGGTCGGCGAACACGCCTCTGGCCAGTTCCACCCGTTCCTCGACACTGAACAGCGGCGCCTTGTTCGGATTGGCCGCCACCGCCACCACCACGCTGTCGAAGATTCCGGCTGCGCGTTGCACCAGGTCCTCGTGCCCGCGGGTGATCGGGTCGAAGGTGCCGGGATAAACGGCGGTGCGATTCATGACGGCTCCTTGCCGGACGGGAATTCAAATAGATGATAGCCCACCTCACCGGCCTGCCCCGTTTTCAGGAGGCGCCAGGCGGAGGGCAGTTCCGGCATGGATTCGCGCCGGCTGTGCTCGACGTAGATCAGTGCGCGCGGCGCCAGCCAACCCTCGTTCAGTCGCGCTGCCACCGGCGCCAGCAAGTCCGTGGCGTAAGGCGGATCGAGAAACACCAGATCGAAGGCCGTGGGCGAATGCTGCAGGAATCGCTCCGCGCTCATGCATTTCACTTCGGCCTCACCAGCACCCCACTCCACCAGCAGGGCCCGCAGAGCCGAGGCCGCAACCGGCTGCTGTTCGACAAAGATGGCCGAATGGGCGCCACGCGACAGGGCTTCGAGACCCAATGCGCCGGAACCTGCAAACAGATCCAGCACACGACGGCCGCCGAGACGATCCTGCAACCAGTTGAACAGCGTTTCCCGGACACGATCCGGCGTAGGACGTATGTCAGGGAGGGGGAACTGCCAGCGGCGACCCCGCCACTGACCGCTGATGATCCGCAATTGGCGGCTGCGCGCGCCGCGCGCATGGCGGAGCGGCGCATCGCGGCGGGGTGGACGTTGATTCACTGGCCTCGAAGCCTACTGCATTCCCGCTACAATCGCCCGATGTCCGCAGAATCCACGCAATCGGCTGCGCCACCGGCGCGCCAGGGCTTTTTTTCACGCCTGAAGGCTTCGTTGAACCGCGGCAGCAGTTCGCTGGCGCGCGATCTGCATCAGCTGCTGCGTGGTCGGCAGATCGACGAAGCATTGATCGAAGAGATCGAGGCGCGATTGCTGAATGCCGACGTGGGCGTGGAAGCCACCGGCGCCCTGCTCGAGCAGCTGCGGCATCGCGTCGAACGCCACGAACTGACCGACGCGAATGCCTTGCTCAATGCCCTGCGGCTGCAACTGGCCGAATTGCTGCGGCCGGCGCAGCAGGCCCTGCAGACCGATCGCAGCAAGCGCCCGTTCGTCATCCTCGTGATCGGAGTCAACGGTTCGGGCAAGACCACCAGCATCGGCAAGCTGGCGCGACGTCTGTCCGACAGCGGACTGAAGGTCATGCTGGCCGCTGGCGATACCTTCCGTGCCGCTGCCATCGAACAGCTGGAGGTCTGGGCGCAGCGCACCGGATCGATACTGCTGGCCCAGCACGAGGGTGCCGACCCGGCGGCGGTCATCTTCGACGCCATGCAGTCGGCACAGGCGCGCGGCGTCGACGTACTGCTGGCCGATACGGCCGGACGGCTGCACAGCCAGTCGCATCTGATGGAGGAGCTGAAGAAGGTGAAGCGCGTGATCCAGCGCGTGATGCCCGATGCGCCCCACGAGGTGCTGCTGGTGCTCGACGCCAACCAGGGTCAGAACGCACTGGCGCAGGCCGAGCAGTTCCATGCGGCGCTGGGCGTGACCGGGCTGGTGATCACCAAGCTGGATGGCACGGCCAGGGGCGGCATCGTAGTAGCCATCACGCGCCGACTGGGCCTGCCCATACGCTTCATCGGCGTCGGCGAATCGGCCGAGGATTTTGACACCTTCTCGGCCGACAGTTTTGCGGCAGCGCTGATCGGCGAGAGCCCGGCCAATGGTGCTGCGCCATGATCAACTTCGAACAGGTTGCCAAACGCTACCCCAATGGCCGCGAAGCATTGAGCGGCGTGAATCTGCGTGTAGCGCCGGGCGAGATGGTGTTCCTGACCGGTCGCTCCGGCGCCGGCAAGAGCACCGTGCTGAAACTGATTGCGCTGCTGGAGAGGCCGACACGCGGGCAGGTCACCGTCAATGGCGAAAACACCGGACAGCTGCCGGCGCGGCGCATCCCCGCCTTTCGCAGACGTGTCGGCGTGGTGTTCCAGGATCACCGCCTGCTGACCGACCGGCCGGTATTCGACAATGTCGCCCTGCCGCTGATCGTCGCCGATTCATCGCTGAAGGAAATCGATCGCCGCGTGCGGGCCGCGCTGGACCAGGTCGGACTGCTGGGCAAGGAGCGCCTGCTGCCGCTGGAGCTGTCGGTGGGCGAACAGCAACGCGTCGGCATTGCGCGGGCCATTGTCGGACGTCCGCCGGTACTGATCGCGGATGAACCCACCGGCAATCTCGATCCGCAGCTCGCGACAGAGATGCTGAATCTGTTTCGCAGGCTCAACGAAGTGGGCGTCACCATCGTGGTGGCTACCCATGACCTGCATCTGGTGCGCGAATCCGGGCTGCGCGAGGTGCAGCTGGACGGCGGCCAAATCAGCAATGAACCCGGCGCAGCCGCGCCTCTGCCACATATCGAGGCGCGGCGATGAGCGGCCGCATCAGCAGCTGGGGAGCGCGGCATCTGCAGGCGCTGGTGTCGTCGGCGGGACATCTGGTGCGCTCGCCGCTGGCCACCATCCTGACGCTGATCGTGATGGCGCTGGCGCTGGCGCTGCCGCTGGGACTGCTGACGCTGGTGCAGAACACGCGCACTGCCACCGGCGACTTCAGCGGCGCCATCGGCATGTCGGCCTTCCTGAAACAGGACGTGACTGAAGCCAAGGCGCGGCAGCTGACCAGCGCAGTGCGTGGGCGCAGCGATGTGTCCGCCGCCCAGCTGATCACCGCCGACCAGGCGCTGGCGGAGTTCCGCAAGGACTCCGGCTTCGGTGTGGCGCTCGATGCGCTGCAGGACAACCCGCTGCCACATGTCATCGCCGTGACGCCGGCCAGTGCCGCAACGCCAGCTGGCGTCGAATCGCTGCAGCGCTACCTGTCCGCCTGGCCCGAAGTGGAAAACGTGCAGCTGGACAGCGACTGGGTGACCCGCTTCAACGCCATTCTCGGCGTGCTGCGTCGTGTGCTCGTGGTGGCAGCCACGCTGCTCGGCATCGGCGTGGTCGCCATCGTCGGCAATACCATCCGACTGGAGATCCTGAACCGCCGTGCCGAAATCGAGGTCACCAAGCTCGTGGGTGGCACCAATGCCTTCGTGCGCCGGCCCTTCCTGTACACCGGCATGTGGTATGGCCTGATGGCGGGTCTCACCGCCTGGCTGATCGTCGCCGGCGCTCTGCGGGCGCTGGCCGGCCCGGCTGCCAGCCTTGCCAGCGCCTATGGCAGCCGCTTCGTGCTGGCGATCCCCAGCCTTGGCGAACTGGGACTGCTTCTGCTGGTCGGAATCAGTCTGGGTTGGTTTGGTTCCTGGATTGCCACTGCAGTGCACCTGCATCGAATCGAGCCATAGCTAGTTGATTTTATTGGGCTTTAGCACTCGATCATACGGAGTGCTAACATGCCCCATGGCTGAGGAGAAGCACACGATGACCGCAACCCAAGCGTTGATCGTTCAACCTGTGGAGCTGGCGCTGGCTGGACCAGTCGGCAGTTTCGATGCCTATGTGGATCGCGTGAGCCGCGTGCCCATGCTGGAACGCGCTGAAGAGCAGCGTCTTGCCCGTCGCTTCCGCGATGAGACCGACCTGGAAGCCGCCCGCACGCTGGTGCTATCGCATCTGCGCTTTGTCGTGCATCTGGCGCGCGGTTATGCCGGTTACGGCCTGCCAGTCAGCGACCTGGTGCAGGAAGGCAATATCGGCCTGATGAAGGCGGTCAAGCGCTATGACCCGGAAGTGGGGGTGCGCCTCGTGACCTTCGCCGTGCACTGGATCCGTGCCGAAATCCACGAATATGTGCTGCGCAACTGGCGTCTGGTGAAAATCGCCACCACCAAGGCCCAGCGCAAACTGTTTTTCAATCTGCGGCGCATGAAGCGCAATCTGACTTGGCTGAGCGCCGAGGAAACCTCGGCGGTGGCCCGCGACCTGGGCGTAAGCCCCGCTGAAGTCACCGAGATGGAACAACGACTCAGCGCACACGACCTCTCCTACGACCCGGTGCCGCTGGCCGATGAGGAAGAGTCCTATGGTCCGGCCTCCTACCTGTCGGCCAGCAACGCGGATCCTGCGCAGCTGGCTGAAGACGAGGAATGGGAAAGCACGTCCAGCGACCGGCTGACCGCCGCCGTGCAGGAACTGGATCCGCGCAGCCGCGACATCCTGCAGCGACGCTGGATGGCTGAGCAGAAGGCGACGCTGCATGAGCTGGCGGCGGAATACGGTATCTCGGCCGAGCGCGTCCGACAGATCGAGGCGGCGGCCCTCGTTCGCCTGCGCAGACTGCTGCCAGCAACTGTCTGAAAAACGCGACATCGTCGGACCGCTGCCTGTGGCCGCGTAGGAAAGCTGCGCCAAGTAGTGATCAGGTATGGTTTTATTCCCTTCCCGAGGCTAACATTCCTTCGTAGACGCATCGCCTAGGTGATGCGTAGAACCTACATCCGGCAGCTATCTGGATTCAAGAAATCTGGCTGTCGGGGGCGGGCACGGATGAGGCGAGGCCAATTTTCGGCATTCGCCGGGCCAGTCGGATGCGCGAAGGGACGCGCAGCACCCGCGATTCGGGTGTGGGAAGCCGGGCTGTCCAGTCCGCAGTTTTGTTCCGCCCCGCGACAGACCGGGTATTTGCTGAGTAACTGATGCCCCGCTTGCGGGGCATTTTTTTGTGCGCAGCGCGGTGGGAATGCACCGACTTCGCACGAGTGCCTGCTGCCGACATCAGCCCACCGCCGTATCCGCGATATCGGTTGCTGAAGACGTCTCGAACAACAACTCGACGTCATGCAGGAAAATCACATGAAACGTAATCTGAAATGGCTCATCGCTGCCGTACCGGCCTTGCTGATTGCGCAAAGCCTGCAGGCCGCGCAGATCACGTCGTACGAACGAGAGGGCTTCCGCGGACGCGCATTCACCACCACCGGCCGCGTGGACAATTTCATGCGGAATGGTTTCAACGATCGCGTGACTTCAGTGCGTATCGCAGAACGGCGCAGAAATGATTCCATCGACGCGCCGCCACCCGGAGTAGCCCGCTATGAATACCGGCGGCGGCCCAACGAACGCCTCTACGAGGTTCCGGTGAGTTCGGCGCGCGCTGTATACGGTCCGCCGCAGCAACGCTGCTGGATTGAAAGCCAGCAGGTCGAGGAGCGTGGACGAGCCAATGTGGGCGGCGCCGTGGCCGGCGGGGCCATCGGCGCCAATGCAGGACGCGATCGCGGCACTACCTATCGACGCGATGTCGAACACTGCTCGGCGCGCGAAAGCGGTCCGCCGGAATACTGGGATGTGCGCTATGAATTCCGCGGCGAGCCTCACACCGTGCAGATGAGCGAGCCGCCGGGCCGCACCATCCTCGTCAACCGCAATGGCGAGCCGCGCCAATAGTCGACGCTCGGCGAAATTGCCGGACTGTGTTGCTCAGAGAACGAGCAGCAGCAGTCCGGCAGCGGCAACGCCAGCGCCGCTCCAGCGATACAGATGATGCTGCGGCCGGCTGGTAAACCCTGCCACCACGCCCCCCAGCAGCTGCAACAGCACCGTCGTGAAGGACATGCCGGCGAGGAAGGTCAGGCCCGAGGCCGTCAATGGCAATTCGGTGCCATGCGCGTAGCCGTGCAACACCGCGAACAGAGCGGTCATCAACACCGCAACCACCGGCGCCGGACGGATCGCCAGCGCGATCAACAGACCCAGCGCCATCACCGAACTCACCACACCCAGCTCGACGGCTGCAGATGCCGGTCGGCCCATGCCGATTGCGGCGCCTGCCACCATCAGCAACACGAAGGTGGCCGGCACGGCGGAGCGTGCGCGTGGCTCCAGCTGCGCGGCCCATATGCCGACCGCCAGTATTGCCAGCAGGTGGTCGATGCCCAGCAGCGGATGCGTGAGTCCCGCAACAAGGCCTACCTGATGACCCGGATGCGCCGTTGCAATCGACGGGGCCAGCAATACCAGTGCCGCTGCGGGCGCAATACGTACAAGGGACTGAGCGATCGGCTTCATGGCAACTCCCAGATTGTATGTTCAGGGCAGGTCAGTGCTTCCCATCAGGTAGCGATCGCACTCGCGCGCGGCGCCACGTCCTTCATTGATGGCCCATACGATCAGACTCTGACCGCGACGGCAATCGCCGGCCGCGAATACGCCGGGCACGCTGGTGGCGTAGTTGCCATACTCGGCCCGCACATTGCTGCGCGTATCGCACTCGGCCTTCAGATCCTTGAGCAGACCTTGTTCCGGACCAAGGAACCCCATTGCCAGCAGCACCAGATTTGCAGGAATGGTCCGTTCGGTGTCCGGCTGTTCCACCGGCACGAACTGGCCGTTGGCGTTCCTTTCCCACTTGATCTGCACGGTGACCAGTTCGCGCAGGGCGCCTGCCTCGTCGCCGACCAGCTTCTTCACCGTGGTGGCATAGGTGCGCGGATCGGAACCAAAGCGGGCTGCGGCCTCTTCCTGACCGTAGTCCATCTTGTAGACCTTGGGCCACTCCGGCCAGGGATTGTCGGCCGCGCGCTCTTCCGGCGGGCGCGGCAGGATCTCGATCTGCGTCAGGCTCTTGCAGCCCTGGCGCATGGCGGTGGCCACACAGTCGGTACCGGTGTCACCACCACCGATAACCACCACATGCCTGTCGCGGGCATGAATCGGGCTGCTGTCGGCGCCACCATCCAGCAATGCCTTGGTGCTGGCAGTCAGATATTCCATGGCCAGGTGCACGCCATTCAGTTCGCGGCCGGCAACCGGCAGATCGCGCGCCAGAGTGGCGCCGGTGCACAGCACCACTGCGTCAAAATCGCGCAGCAGCAGCTGTGCTTCCACGTTGTCGCCCACATGGGCATTGCAGATGAACTTGATACCCTCGCGCTCCATCAGCTCGATGCGGCGCAATACCACCTCGCGCTTGTCCAGCTTCATGTTCGGGATGCCGTACATCAGCAGTCCGCCGGGACGGTCGGCACGTTCAAGCACCGTGACACTGTGGCCGGCGCGATTCAGTTGCGCTGCGGCAGCGAGGCCTGCAGGACCCGAGCCGATCACCGCGACCTTCTTGCCGGTGCGCACTTCGGGCACCTGCGGCAGCATCCAACCCTGCTCGAAGCCCTTGTCGATGATGGCCGCTTCAATGGTCTTGATGGTGACCGGCGGACTGGAAATGCCCAGCACGCAGGAACCCTCGCAGGGCGCCGGACACACCCGCCCGGTGAATTCCGGGAAGTTGTTGGTCAGCAGCAGCCGTTCCAGTGCCTCGCGCCACAACCCGCGGTAGACCAGATCGTTCCATTCGGGAATCAGATTGTTGACCGGGCAGCCCGAAGCCATGCCGCTGATCAGTTTGCCGTTGTGGCAGAACGGCACGCCGCAGTCCATGCAGCGCGCACCCTGCTGGCGCAGGTGCTTCTCTTCCATGTGGTGATGGAATTCGTTGAAGTCCTTGATGCGTTCAACCGGCGTGCGGTCTACAGGCAATTCACGCAGGTATTCGATGAAACCGGTCGGCTTTCCCATATTGTTGTTCGCTTAATTCCCACCGACGCGCGCCAGATCGCGCGCATTCTCTTCAAACGCCGCCATGATGGCCTCGTCTCCCGACAAACCCTGTTCGTGCGCCCGCTTGACGCTGATCAGGACCCGCTTGTAGTCCTTCGGCATGACCTTGACGAAGCGCTTGACCGACTGCTCCCAGCTGGCGAGCAATTCGCGTGCCCGGTTGCTGCCGGTGTAGTCGAGATGCCGCTGCACCAGCGCGCGCACCGCCGCGATCTCTTCGGCATCTTCCAGTTTCTCGATGCCCACCATCTGCTGGTTGACGCGCACCGCAAAATCCGCGGCAGCATCGAGTACATAGGCCACGCCGCCGGACATGCCGGCGCCGAAATTGCGGCCGGCGCGCCCCAACACCACGACGCGACCGCCAGTCATGTATTCACAACCGTGGTCACCCACGCCTTCGACAACGGTATCAACGCCGCTGTTGCGGACCGCAAAGCGCTCGCCGGCCATGCCATTGATGAACACTTCGCCCTTGGTAGCGCCATACAACGCCACATTGCCGACGATGATGTTGTCTTCAGCCGCGAATCCGGCCTTCGGCGGCGGCTGGATGATCAGGCGGCCGCCCGACAGACCCTTGCCGATGTAATCGTTGGCATCGCCTTCCAGACGGAAGGTCATGCCCGTCGGCACGAATGCACCGAAGCTCTGACCGGCCGAACCGGTGAACGTCAGCTGCACCGTATCTTCCGGCAGCCCCTTCGCACCCCACTTGCGGGTGATCTCGCTGCCGACAATGGTGCCCACCACCCGATTGACGTTGCGGATCGGGACTTCGGCCTGCACCTTATCGCCGCGTTCGATGGCCGGCCTGCACAGTTCAAGCAGGGTGGTCACATCCAGCGACTTGTCGAGGCCGTGATCCTGGTCGATCTGGCGGAAACGACCCACTTCATCGCCCACATCGGGCTGATAAAGAATGTTGCTGAAATCGAAGCCGCGCGCCTTCCAGTGGTCGATGGCCTTGCGCGATTCCAGGCGATCCACACGACCCACCATTTCCTCCACGGTGCGGAAACCGAGCTGCGCCATGATTTCGCGCATGTCCTCGGCGATGAAGCGCATGAAGTTGACCACGTGCTCCGGCTTGCCGGTGAAATGGGCGCGCAGCCGCGGATCCTGCGTGGCCACGCCCACCGGACAGGTGTTCAGATGGCACACACGCATCATCACGCAGCCCACCGACACCAGCGGTGCGGTGGCGAAGCCGAATTCCTCGGCGCCCAGCAGCGCGGCAACCGCCACGTCGCGGCCGGTCTTCAGCTGGCCATCGGCTTCGACGGCAATGCGGCTGCGCAGATTGTTCAGCACCAGCGTCTGATGCGCCTCGGCCAGGCCCAGCTCCCACGGCAAGCCGGCATGCGCGATCGAGGTCTGCGGCGCCGCACCGGTGCCGCCATCGTAGCCGCTGATCAGCACCACATCGGCGTGCGCCTTGGAGACACCCGCCGCAATCGTTCCCACGCCCACTTCGGCCACCAGCTTGACGCTGATGCGGGCCTGGCGATTGGCATTCTTCAGGTCGTGGATCAGCTCGGCCAGATCCTCGATCGAATAGATGTCGTGATGAGGCGGCGGAGAAATCAGACCCACACCTGCGGTGGTGTGCCGGGTCTTGGCAATCCACGGATACACCTTGGTGCCCGGCAGCTGTCCGCCCTCGCCCGGCTTGGCGCCCTGCGCCATCTTGATCTGGATCTCGCGCGCGCTGACCAGATATTCGCTGGTCACGCCGAAGCGGCCCGAAGCCACCTGCTTGATGGCGGAATTCTTCGAATCGCCATTGGGCAGCGGTACGTAGCGGTCCGGATCCTCGCCGCCCTCACCAGTGTTGCTCTTGCCGCCGATGCGGTTCATCGCGATGGCCAGCGTCTCGTGCGCTTCCTTGCTGATCGAGCCATATGACATCGCGCCGGTCTTGAAGCGCCTGACAATGCTTTCGACCGACTCGACCTCGGACAGCGGCACCGGTTCGTTGCTGTTCTTGAAGTCCAGCAGGCCGCGCAGCGTGCACAGCTGCCTTGACTGATCGTTGATGATCTGTGCGTACGACTTGTAGGTGACGTAGCTGCCGGTACGCACTGCCTTCTGCAGCCGGTGGATCGACTCCGGATTGAACAGGTGATACTCGCCCTCGGCGCGCCATTGATACTGACCGCCCGCGGGCAGCGCCTGCGAATCGGCATCGCGTTCGCCGAATGCCGCGTGATGCCGCATCAGAACCTCGCGCGCCACCACATCGATACCGATGCCGCCGACGCGCGAACTGGTCCAGGTGAAATACTCGTCGATCAGGTCCTGACGCAGGCCTACTGCCTCGAACACCTGGGCGCCGTGATAGCTCTGGATGGCCGAGATGCCCATCTTGGACATCACCTTGACCACGCCCTTGGTCGCCGCCTTGACGAAATTCTTGCAGGCCAGCTTGTGATCGACGTTGGTAAGCAGGCCTTCACCAATCATGCCGTCCATGGTCTCGAAGGCCAGATACGGATTGATGGCGCTGCAGCCGTAACCGATCAGCAGCGAGAAGTGATGCACCTCGCGCGCTTCGCCGGTTTCCAGCACCAGACTGACGCGGGTACGTACACCTTCCCGGATCAGATAGTGGTGCAGACCGGCCACCGCCAGCAGCGCCGGAATCGCCACCATGTCCTTGTTGACGCCGCGATCGCTGAGGACCAGTACATTGACCTCCTCCTCGACGACCATGCGCTGGGCGACGGCACGCAGCTCCTCGATGGACTGCGCCAGACCATCCTCACCGCGCGCAGCGTGGAACAGGATGGGCAACACGCCGACCTTCAGGCCGGGCAGCTGCATGTGGCGGATGCGCGAGAAATCCTCATTGGTCAGCACCGGTCCATCGAGCTGCAGTCGGCGGCAGTCGGCAGGACGCGGCTGCAGCAGATTACCTTCCGGGCCGAGCAGCACTTCGCTGGCGGTGATCAATTCCTCGCGGATGCAGTCAATCGGCGGATTGGTGACCTGCGCGAACAGCTGCTTGAAATAGTCGTACAGCAAGCGCGGTCGCCCCGACAGCACCGCCAGCGGGGTGTCGTTGCCCATTGAGCCGACGGCTTCGACGCCATTGCGCCCCATCGGATCGATCAGCAGCCGCTGGTCCTCGAAGGTATAGCCGAAGGCGATCTGCCGCTGCAGCAGCGTTTCATGGTCGACCATTGGCAATGCCGATGCCGGCGGCAGATTCTTCAGCGTGACCAGATGCTGATCGAGCCACTGTCGGTACGGCCGCTCATGCACGATGGCGGCCTTGATCTCTTCATCTTCAACGATGCGCCCCTGCTCGGTGTCGACCAGGAACATGCGGCCGGGCTGCAGACGACCCTTGCTCACGATCTGCTCAGGCGGAAACTCCAGCACGCCGGCTTCCGAGGCCATGACGACCAGATCGTCTTTCGTAATGTAGTAGCGCGACGGACGCAGACCGTTGCGGTCAAGAATTGCGCCGATCTGCCTGCCATCGGTGAAGGCCACCGACGCCGGACCATCCCAGGGCTCCATCAGGCAGGAGTGGTACTGATAGAAGGCACGGCGCGCATCGTCCATGCTCTCGTGCGCCTGCCAGGGCTCCGGGATCATCATCATCACCGCGTGAGCCAACGGTCGGCCGGCCAGCACCAGCAGTTCCAGCGTGTTGTCGAACATCGCCGAGTCGCTGCCATTCGGATTGACGATGGGCAGGATCTTCGAGATGTCGTCGCCGAACAGTTCGGACTCGAACAGCGCTTCGCGCGCCTTCATCCAGTTGATATTGCCGCGCAGCGTGTTGATTTCACCGTTGTGCGCAAGATAGCGATACGGATGCGAGCGATCCCAGCTCGGGAAGGTGTTGGTACTGAAGCGCGAATGCACCAGCGCCAGCGCCGTCTGCATGGAGGGATTCTGCAGATCGAGAAAATACTGCGACAGTTGCGTGGTCAGCAGCATGCCCTTGTAGACCAGTGTCTTGAACGACAGGCTGGCGACATACCAGTACTCGGCACCGTCCAGCGTGGACGTGCGGATCTCGGCATAGGCGCGCTTGCGCGCCACATACAGACGTCGTTCGAAATCCATGTCGTCGACCAGTTCAGGTGGCCGGCCGATGAAGACCTGACGCATGAATGGTTCGGCTGACTTTGCGGTGTCTCCCAGCATCGAGTTATCCACCGGCACCGTGCGCCAGCCGATCATCGTCAACCCGGACGACTGCACGATGTGCTCGAAGGCCTCTTCCAGCTTGCGACGCTTGGTGGGATTGCGCGGCAGGAACACCAGACCGCAGCCGTACTGGCCCGCTTCCGGCAGACTGAGACGGGCTTTCTTGCTGACTTCCTTGAAGAAGGCATGCGGTATCTGCAGCAGCACGCCGGCGCCGTCGCCGGTATTGGCCTCGCAGCCACTGGCGCCGCGGTGATCAAGATTACGCAGGACTTCAATGGCCTGCTGCAGGATGCGATGCGACTTGCGGCCTTTGATATCGGCGACAAAGCCGACGCCACAGGCGTCATGTTCGTTACGCGGATCGTAGAGACCCTGCTTGGACGGCGGTCCGAGCCGCGGCTTGGCGTCGCTCATGGCATTGCTCCCCTGAAACACTAAACAATGGACCGCCACGGCCCACGTCCCTACAAAGCCGTAGCACAAACGGCTCCGCCACTGCAGGTTTACTGAAATGGCCGCGAATTCAGAGACTTGCGATCAGGGGTCCTGGGCTTGACCCCCCAGGACGGCGAAGCGTTCCGGACGCCCGTGCTCAACAAAAACTCTGCCGGTCAATATTACCGACCAGCCTGCTTGCGTCAATTAGCTGGTGTCAGCTGCGATCGGTTGATCGACGGCCGGGTGGTGCGCCCTGGCGCAGCAGAACTTTTGGCAGTTCTGGCCAGCGGGTACGATCAAGCCTGGCGCGTTCAATGCTGGATTCTGTGCGGAATACCAGCTCCGGATGCATGTCGCCATAACGGCTCTGCAGCAGCGACTCGAATTCGACCGCCGATAGCTGCAATTGCAATGGCTCGGAACTCTGATGTGTCTCCAGACCTATCGCCTCGGTAGCGCAGCGCACTACCAATCGCGCCCTTCGTAACCCTATACCCAACCCGCTTTCATCATTGCTATCCATCTTTTTTTCCCGTCCCTAGGAAGCTTCTTGTTAGTCCTACAAACTCATGGCAAACGGAACATAACAAGGGCATCAAAGAGGCTGGAAGTCACTGTCAAACTTGACAGGGTAAGCCTGAAATTTCTTTATAAAACAAAATATTAATAAAGAAAGGAAGGAATTCAACGCCGCCAGCGCGAAGTAATTTAGGGACTTTTGGGGAACGCCGGCCGTCTGGCTGGGCATCAGCGCTTGGTCTTGCGACGCTTCCCGTTGGGCGCGCCCATGCGCAGTACCACTTTGGGCAAGCCATCGAGCCCATCGCGATGCAGGCGCGCCCGTTCCAGGGAGGAATCCGAACGCAGCACCAGCTCCGGATGGCTTCGACCATAGCGACGCCGCAACTCATTACTGAATTCGCCCACAGACAGCCGCAACCTCAGCTCGCCATGGCGCGGAGCTTCCGGCATGCCAAGCTGCTCGGCGGCGAATTGCACGACCAGCCGGGCGCGGCTTTCGGTAATCGACAGACGCTTTTTCTTGCTGGCCAAACCGCTATCCCGCTGTCGGGAGTTGGCTCACGCCAGCTGAACCTGCAATGGACTGCACGATGCTCCCACTTCTTTCAGCGACGGCTCTGACGCACCGCCACGCCCACACCCAAGCTACCGCTATATGTGTTCTAACCTGACCAAAACTAGCAAATGAAGTGCGTGGCTGGAACGGAACAAAACTGTAAAAAGTACCTAAATTGACAGGCTGCTCCGCACACGGATGATGCGCATGCACAGATTGGCACGGCTTGTCGTTGAGCGCGAAATCCTGCCTGCGCGCATGCCGCATCGCACTCCTTGCAACAGCCCTCACACTTCACAGACAGAACCCGCGGACCGGGAGCCGGAATCAGGAATCCACAGAACGGGAATCACGCCTATTGCAATGACAGTCCGCGTGCCTTAACTTTCGCGCCGCGTTGCGAGGGGTACCGCTCGTGACGCCCAGAAATGGTTGTCAGGACACTTTGGAGGTGTTGCAAAGACAATGAAGAAGCGCAAAGAGTCCGCTGCTAGCGAACCTGGGCCCCGTCTTCACCGTGTAAACGAGTATCTGCAGAAGAACTTTCCCGACTTTTTTGCCGAAGCGCGCTTCCATGTCGGGGATGACGACTACTTTCTGTACAGCCGCTTCGGCCAATACCTCGCCCGCTCCATCGAGGCAAACCGCGTCCCCCGTGACAAGATCTACCGTGGCTTCACCGTGCTGAACAAGATGGCGCGCGTATCGGCCAAGGATCCGGCCGTCCGCCGCATGCTGGTTTCCGGACCGCTGGAATACATTGTCGATGCCCCCAAGGCCCATGCGTTGGCGCGCAAGCGCCTGTCGGCCACGGCGCAGGGCTACCTGGAAGGCCTCTGCGAATAGCTTTTCGCTTCCGGTCGCGGCGCTGAGCACATGAGTACCCAGCGCCGCGCCCATGAAGTGCTGGAATTCTGGTTCGGGCCGCGTCCTTTTACGCCTGCCGTCATCGAACAGCGCATGCGCCTGTGGTTCAGCAACAGCGATGCCCCCGAGCTGATCCCCCAGACCGATGAAGCCGTCCGGCTGCGCTTTGGACCCCTGGCAGCAGCCGCCGCGCGCGGCGAACTGGCTGCGTGGGAATCCAGCCCGCGGCGGCGACTGGCGCTGATCCTATTGCTCGATCAATTCTCCAGAAACATTTTCCGCGGCCGGCTGCGCGCCTACAGCCAGGATCGCGTGGCGCTGGCGCTGACGGTGGAAGGCATGCAGCTCGGCGCCGAAGCCCCACTCGACCCCGTGGAACGGATCTTCTTCTACATGCCGCTGCAGCACGCTGAATCCGTGGATGTACAGGAAGAATCGGTAGCGGCCTTCCGGAGACTGATGGAAGAAGCGCCGCCTGAGCTGCGTCCGGTATTTGCCGCGGTGAACGAGTACGCGCAGCTGCATCGCGACATCATCGTGCGCTTTGGACGCTTCCCCCACCGCAACCAGGCACTGGGCCGCGACACGACCAATGAGGAAGCCGTCTGGCTGGAGCGCGAAGGCATGCGGTTTGGTCAGTAGCCAGCACCCTGCGGCGTTGACACTGCGACAAACGCTTCAATAGGCTGCCGCGACTTCCAGAGCCAGGTCGAAGGGCTGCAATGAAATTTTCCGGATGGCGCGGACTCGCGCTGTTGTTGGGCGCCGGCGGCCTGCTTGGCGCCACCACGACCCCGCCATGGATGAGTTCGGCGCTTGATCCCGACCAGCGCGCCGGCCTGTTGCTGCAGCAGATGACTGTGGACGAGCGCATCGGGCTGCTGCACGGACATATGGCCATGCCGTTCGGTGCGATCAGGGTACCGGAGGGCGCCATCGGCTCCGCCGGCTATGTGCCGGGCATTCCGCGTCTCGGCATCCCGGCGTTGCAGGAAAGCGATGCCGGACTGGGCGTTGCCGACCTGATGGGCCAGCACGCTGCAGAGGGCGCGACGGCCATGCCTTCGACGATGGCGCAAGCCGCCAGCTTCGATCCCGGTCTTGCCGAACAGCTCGGGGCGGCCATCGGCAATGAAGCATGGAGCAAGGGTTTCAATGTGATGCTGGCTGGCGGCATCAATCTGGCGCGCGAGCCGCGCAATGGCCGCAATTTCGAATATTTCGGCGAGGATCCGCTGCTGGCCGGCCTGATGGCGGGCGCCGCCATCTCCGGCATCCAGTCGCAGCATGTCGTCTCGACCACCAAGCACTTCGCGCTCAATGCCCAGGAATCGCAGCGCCATACGCTGAACGCCGTCATCGACGAAGCAGCGCTGCGCGAGTCCGATCTGCTGGCGTTCCAGATCGCCATCGAGCGCGGCAGGCCGGGCGCCGTAATGTGTGCGTTCAACGCGGTCAATGGCTCCCGCAGCTGCAACAATGACATGCTGCTGAACCAGGTACTGAAGCGTGACTGGAGCTACCCGGGCTGGGTGATGTCGGACTGGGGCGCAGTGGACTCGGTGGACTCGGCCGGCAACGGTCTGGATCAGCAGTCCGCGGCAGAGCTCGACTGGCAGCGCTGGTTCAAACATCCGTTGCAGGACGCACTCATCTCCGGCCGCATCAGTCATGCGCGCGTCGATGACATGGCGCGCCGCATCCTGCGCTCGATGTTTGCGCACGGACTGTTCGACCATCCGCCCGTCAAGCGTACCTACGACACGGAAGCACACGCCGCGCTGGCGCAGCGCGCAACGGAAGCCGGCATCGTGCTGCTGAAGAACCGGACGCAGCTGCTGCCGCTATCCACCGCGATACGCAGCATCGCCGTGATCGGCGGGTACGCCGACCTGGGCGTCATGTCGGGTGGCGGCACATCGCAGGTATTGCCACCGGCCGCCAGCGGGCCGACCCGCTTCCGCGTCAGCGGCGAAGGCCTGCTGGCTGCATACCGCATCGCTACGCTGCACCCTTCGCCACCGGTCACCGCGATCCGCGCCGCCGTTCCGCAGGCGCGCGTGACCTATGACAACGGCATGCATCCGGAAGCGGCGGCGAGGCTGGCGGCTGCCAGTGACATTGCCATCGTGTTTGCCACGCAGTGGATGGTGGAAGCCTACGACGCTCCGTCGTTGTCGCTACCCAATGGCCAGGACCCGCTGATCGAAGCAGTGGCCGCCGCCAACCCGAACACCATCGTGGTGCTCGAAACCGGTGGCGCCGTGCTGATGCCCTGGCTGCCGCGTGTCGGCGCCGTGCTCGAGGCGTGGTACCCCGGCATCCGCGGCGGACAGGCCATTGCCAATGTGCTGTTCGGCAAGGTGAATCCTTCGGGGCGCCTGCCCATTACCTTTCCCGCCGCGGAATCACAGCTGCCCCATCCGCTGGTACCGGGCATTGATCTGCCTGAGGGCAGCGCGATCACCATCGACTACAACAAGGAAGGCTCCGACGTGGGCTATCGCTGGTATGCCCGCCACGGCCACACGCCACTGTTTCCGTTCGGACACGGGTTGTCGTACACCAGCTTCAGCTACGGCGGACTACAGCTGCGCGGCGGCGATTCCCTGACTCTGAGCTTTGATGTGACCAACCGCGGCCAGCGCCACGGCGCCGATGTGCCGCAGGCCTATCTCACCGCGCAGGCCGGCAAGCCGTTGTTGCGGTTGATCGGATTCTCCCGCGTCGAACTGGCGCCGGGCGAAACGCGGCGGGTCACGCTGAGCGTCGATCCGCGGCTGCTGGCCAGCTATGACGTGGCGCGCAAGGGCTGGCATGTGCCGGCCGGCGAATATCGCGTGGCCATCGGCGCATCGGCGGCAGACCGAGCCATGGAAGACAGCGTCAAGCTGCGCGAGCGCCGACTGAAACCCTGAGCCGCTACCAGCGCGCCGCCAACGACAGGCCGAAGATGCGCGGCGGCGCGTAGCTGCCGGTGCCGGTGGTCTTGCCCTCACCCTGGATGTCGATGGCGCGCGTGCTCGGATTGCCGCTGGTCAGCACGGCATCGCCTTCAATGTTGCGCACCCAGGCCTGCACTGACCAGCGCTGGTCCGGCGCTTCGTAGCGCAGCGACAGACTGGAACGCGTGAAAGCATCCTGGGCCGTAGCCGGATAGCCGTGATAATTCAGGTTCTGGGCAGATTCGTAGTGCGTATCGGCATACAGAAGCAGATTGCCCTGACCCAGCGGCCAACGATGCTGATATCCCAGCGTACCGCTCCAGCGTGGCGCGCGCGCCAGCCGCTGCCCCGAATAATCGGCACACCACGGATACACATCGGCCGGCAGCGCACAGGCCGTGCCAGCCGGATCGCGCGGGTGGTACTCATCGCCCAGCAGCCGGAACTCGCGATAGCGGGCGTGCAGGTAATTCAGATCGAGATTGATGCGACCCCGCTCACCGACCCGCCACACGGATTCGGCTTCCAAGCCGTACAGTTCGGCACGCTGCGCATTCAGCGTCGACTGCGAGGCCTGGCCATTGACCAGCACGATGCCGCTGACCTGGAAGTCGCGATAGTCGTAGTAGAAGCCGCTGACATTGAGCTGCAACCGATCATCCAGCAGCCGGTTCTTGCTGCCGATTTCCCAGGCCAGCAGATCTTCGGGACCATAGTCGTTGTTGTTCGGTGGCGCGCCATCGCCGTAACCACCCGCCTTGTAGCCAGTGGCCACGTTCACATACAGCAGCGAGGCCGCGGAGAGGTCGTACTCGGCGCCAAGCTTCCAGTCGCTGTGATTCCAGCTGAAATCAGCAAGATTGGGATTCAGCAGACAGCCCGCAGTGGCCGGATCGATCACGTAGGCCGGAATGCCGCCCGGGCCCAGGGCCGGCGCATTGAGTCCGCCGCCGAATGGGCAACCGTAGGTCTCACCGGTCTGTTGCCCGAACACGTAGGTGCCGCCCACTCGCGACTTGCGATCGTGCGTGTAGCGCATGCCGGCCGTGGCGCGCAGGCGCTCGGCGAATTTCCAGGTGACCTGCCCGAACAGGGCCTCCGACTGTTCACGCACCTCGGGCTGCATGAAGGCCAGGCCGAGCGGGAATACGCCCAGATAGACGCGATTGCCTTCGTCGAAGCTGTAGCCGCCGAGCAGCCAGTCGAGCCGTCCCGCACTGCCATCCAGACGCAGCTCGTGCGATGACGAATGCTGATGCGAGTAGAACGTGTAGACATTGCAACCCGCCGACACGCCATTGGCAGCCACGCAGGCCGGCGCGGTGCTGGTCAGCGGCATATCGGGCATGCCCGTGGTGCGATGCGACTCGTCTTCGCGGTAGGCGCCGATCCAGGTGAGGCGCGCGACGGACCCGCGCCAATCCAGCGTACCGGTGACGCCATTGTTGTCGGTGTGCTGCCGACCGTCAGAGGCCACGGCGAAGCTGAACGGATTGGTGCGCCAGGCATCGCCCAGCGGCACTTCCACATCACCGGCGCCGCGCAAACGCGTGGTGTCGGCGCTCAGCAGCAAGGACAGATCGTCGCCGGGCTGCCACGACAGGTGTATGCGGCCGGCGAAGTTGTCGGCGTCTGCGTAATCGGTGCACGCGGCCGGATCGGCCACGCGGGTATTGCGGAAGTAGCCGTCGCGCTGCCCGGTCTGCATGGCGCCGCGGATGGCGAAGCCTGCACCCAGTGGCACGTTGAGCATGGCCGAAGTGCGCAGCAGGGAGTAGTTGCCGAACTCCATGCCCACCGCGCCTTCCAGGCGATCCACCGGCTTGCGCGAGATGAGGTTGATGCTGCCGGCCGTGGCATTGCGCCCGTACAGCGTGCCCTGCGGTCCGCGCAGCACCTCGACGCGATCCAGGTCGTAGAACAATTGCATCGCCGAGCGCGAGCGCGCCATGTAGACGCCATCCACGTTGAATGACACTGCGGGATTGCCCACCTCGGTATCGTTGGTGCTGCCGATGCCGCGGATCGTGACCTGCAGCGAGCCGCCGCCATTGAAGCCCAGCTTCAGATTGGGCACGGCGTCGTTCAGCGCCAGGCTGTCAGTGATGCCGCGCAGCGCCAGCGCATCGGCGCCGAGCGCACTGACCGTCAGCGGCGCCTGCTGCAGGCTGACCTCGCGCCGTTCGGCGGTGATGCGCACTTCCTCAAGCTCATCCGTCGCCGCCGCTGACACGGTTGCAGTCATTCCACAGGCCAGCCATGCCAACCGGGACAGGAGAGTCGATCTCATGTTCTATCTCGGGTCGAAATCCGGCGCAGCCAGCGGCTTCTCGGTCACCGGTCCCAATGCGCGCGCAGCCTCACGAATACGCGCCGCATCGCCGATCAGCACGATGTCCAGATTGGCAGGCAGCGGAAACTCACTGTCGATGACATCGTTGACGGCCTGTCGGCTGGTGCCCTGCAGCGCGCTGCCATAGCCGCTGATATAGCTCTCCGGCAGCTGGTACAGCGCCAGATCCGCCAGTGCCGCCGCCCATTCCCCCGGCGTCTCGAAGCTCAGCGGGTACTGGCCGAGCATGTAACGGCGCATCGACGCCACAGTTTCTTCATCCAGATGCCCGTCATGCAGGCGTTGCAGAGTCGCCAATGTCAGCTCGATCGCCCTGGCCGTGTCAGCGGTCTTCGTGAAGGAGGACAACGCAACTTCTCCTGCCACCGTGCCGCGTGTGAAACGCGAGCCGGCGCCATAGGTGAGGCCGGTCCTGACGCGCAGCTCGGTGTTCAGCATCGAGCCGAAGCTGCCGCCAAAGGCGGTGTTGGCGATGTCCAGCGCCGCGCGTGCCGCGTAGCGACGGTTGACGCCCACATTACCCAGCCAGAAATAGGTTTGCGATGCGCCGGGCGCATCCACCAGCAGCACGCGGCGTCCGGTACGGCGCGCTGGCTCAGCAAGAACCGGCAATGGACGCGCCGCCGGTTTCCAGCTGCCCAGACTCCGTTCCACGGCGCGGCGCATCTCTGCCGGATCGAAATCGCCGGCGATGGCCAGGATCAGGCGGTCGGCGCCGAACCAGCTGCGGTAGTAATCCAGCACATCCTCGCGCGCGACGCGCGCCAGGCTGCTCTCGCTGCCGCCCACCGGCCGTGCAAAGGGGTGCTCGCCGAACAGCAGAGCACGACCATAGCTGCCAATCAGCGCCTGCGGCTGCGAATCCTTGGCGGCACGGATGGCCTCGATGCGACGCGCCTGCAGCTTCTGCAATTCGGCGGCATCGAAGCGCGGCCGCTGCAGCACATCGGCCAGCAGAGCCAGCATCAATGCGCGATCGCGCGACAGGAACTGTCCGCGCACCAGCAGCGATTCGCTGCGCGCATCGGCTTCCAGACTCCCGCCTACCCCTTCGACGGCATCGGCAAAGGCGAAAGCATCGCGATCACCGGCGCCATGGCTCAGCAGGTCGGCGGTCAGTGAAGCCACGCCGGACTTGTCAGCCGGATCCAGCCGCGCTCCACCACGCAGCACGGCATTGAAGGCAATCAGCGGCAGATCGCGTCGCGGAATCAGGATCAGCTGCAGTCCGTTGCGCAGCCGGACCTGCTGATGCGCGGGCACCGGTACATCCACCGGCGCCGCTGGCGCGGCCGCGGATGCGGCCGCCGGCAGCAGAACCAGCAGCCATGCCACGCAGGGCGCACTGATCCAGGACTGCCGCTTCATCGCGCTGTTCCGCGGCCGGCACGCTGCGGCAACAGCACCCCGGTGGTACGGCGCATGGGCTGGAATATTTCCCGCGCCACCGCCAGCACCTGCTCGCGGGTAACACGCTCATAGGCTGCCGGGGCATCGAACAGCTTGCGGTAATCGCCATGGAACACCGCGTACTCGCCCAGCATGTGCGCCTTGCCATCGATGGTGGCCAATCCGCGCCAGAAGGAGGCCGCAATCTGGTTTTTGGCGCGCTGCAGTTCCGGCTCCGATACGCCGTCGGTGAGCACCTTCTGCAGTTCGTCAGCCAGCGCCTTCTCCAGCGCCGTGGTGTCACCACCGGCCGGTAGCGTGGCATGGAAAGAAAACACGCTGGGATCGAAACCTTCGGACCAGCCACCACCGATGCCGATGGCCAGCTCCTGCTGCTCCACCAGCGAACGGTGCAGTCGCGAGGAATCGCCGCCCAGCAACACGGTCTGCAGCAGATTCAGCGCCGGCGCACGCGGATCGACGGCGCTGATGGCCGGATAAGCCACCTGCAACAGCGGATTCTGGCCCGGCCGCCGCACCATCACGCGCCGCTCGCCGAGCTGCTCCGGCTCCCTGGTGCGCACCGGCGCCGCTTCGGGGCCACGCGGCAACGGGGCGAAGTATTTTTCGGCCAGCGCAAACACCGCCGCCGGCTGCACATCGCCGACGATGACCACGGTGCAATTGTTCGGCACGTACCAGGTACGGAAGAAGGACTGCAGATCCTGCAGGGTCCAGGACTGGATGTCCGACGGCCAGCCTATGGTGGGGATGCGGTAGGGATGCGCCAGGAAGGCTGTTGCGCCCACCTGTTCATCGAGGAAGGCCGGGTTGCTGTCTTCGACGCGCAGACGGCGTTCCGAATACACCACGCCACGCTCGCTCTCCACCACCTCGGGCACCAAGGCCAGGTTGGCCAGCCGGTCGCTTTCCAGATCGAACACCATTTCCAGCGCCGAGGCCGGGAACCAATCGGTGTAGATGGTCACGTCCTGCGACGTGGAGGCATTGTTGCTGCCGCCACTGGCCTGCATCAGCGCGTCGAACTCGCCGCGCCCGCGCTTCGAAGTGCCGTTGAACATCATGTGTTCGAAGAAATGCGCCAGTCCGGAGGTGCCGGTGCCTTCGTTGCGGCTGCCGACGCGCACCCAGTTGTACAGCGTGACGCTGGGGATGTTGCGGTCGGGCCAAACGATGATCTGCATGCCATTGCCCAGCGTGCGGCTCTGGATGGCAGCGCCGGCCGCGGCGAAATCGGCGGCGCCGGCAGGCTGGCCCGCCGTGGCCATTGCCGCCAGCAGCGGCAACAGCAGACGTAGCGGCTTCATCCAGCGACCGGTACGCAGGCCTGTGACTGCTTCTTCAGCTGCGCACACAGATCGCGCGCGCGCTGCTCGGAGCTCACGCCTACCTGCAACCGGTAAACAGTCTGCGACTGGCTCTTGCCGGCACTGTAGCGCGGTTGCAGCGACTTGAGCTGCGCCGGGAAGCGGCCCACCAGGCGTTTCCATTCCGACTCGGCGCTGGCCCGGTTGCCGAAGGCGCCGAGCTGCGCATAGTAGGCCGCGGACTTGGTCGCCGCGGCCGGCTTGGCCACGGTCGGTTTGGTCACGGCCTGCTTGGCCGCTGCAGGTGCCGGTTTGGCCGGCACCTGCCTGGGCTCGCTGACAGGAGACGCCGACGTCGCAGCGACGACCGGCGGCGCTGCAACGTCGGCGGGCGTCGCCGGCTCCGGCTTGTCGGTGAGCTGGAAATTCTCGATGCGCACCCGTGCTTCCTGGGCCCACTTGCCGTCGGCATGCTGCGCGACGAACTGCTCATAGGCGTCGCGCGTATCGAGCGCTGCGGCCTGCTGCCAGTCGCGGTTCTCCGCCAGCTGTTTGATGCGTGCTTGCGCCTCCACGGCATGCTCGCTGCCCGCATGCTGTTGCATGAAGTCCTGATAGGCCTCACTGGTATCGGCGGCCTGTGCCGCGCGCCAGTCCTCAGCCACCCGGCTGCAGCCCGCCAGCATCAGCATGGCCATCGAAATCATCGCCAGCATTGGAAAGCGAGACTTGTGCATCGGGCGCTCCGGTCGGGAAGTGTCAGGATTGTAGCAGCCCGATTGTCGCCATCCGGAGGCCGACCCCATGAGCGCTCTGCCCAAACGCCGCCTGCTGGATCGCATCGGCAGTTCCTCGACGCTGCTGGCGCCGGATACACAAGTGATCGGCGACATCGAAACCGACGGTGCGCTGCTGCTCAATGGATCGGTGCGCGGCAATGGCCGCATCGGTGGCGAACTGGCCATTGCAGCGGGCGCGCATTGGGAGGGCGAACTGCAGGCGCGTCGCGCCGTCATTGCCGGACGCATCACCGGCAGCCTGATCGTCAGCGAAAAACTCGAGATCGGCGCCACGGCGCATATCCGCGGCCGTATCACGGCCCGGCAGATCGCGGTGGCGCGCGGCGCCATCATCGAGGGCGAGATGGCGGTCACCGGCAGCGAGCCGGTGCTGGAGTTCGAGGAGAAGCGCGCGGCGGTGCCGGGCTAGCGAAGCCCCAGTCAGCTGGCGGTCAGGCGGTACAGAAGGCCGCCGTAGTCCACCACGTAGATTTCACCGTCATTGCCCTCGGCAAACGAGGCAATGGACAGACCGGACTGATCGCCGCCGGAAATGCTGATCGTGCTGCCGCTGCTGTCGGCGGCAATCGACCACAGCCGGCCGCTGCCGAAATCGCCGAACACATAGCGGCCACGCAGATTGGTGTAGGTGTTGCCGCGATAGACATAGCCGCCGGTAACCGAAATGCCCAGCGAGTGATCGTACTCGGCCACCGGATCGACCAGATCTGTCGCCGGGCCGCAATCGCTGTTGAAGACATGCGCACCCTCGCGGCAGCGCCAGCCCAGATTGGCCGGTGCCGTGATGCGATCGATCTCCTCCCAGCTGCCCTGCCCCACATCGGCAATCCACAGCGCGCCACCGGTGCGGTCGAAGCTGAAGCGCCACGGATTGCGCAGCCCCCAGGCGTAGATCTCGGCACAGGGCGCACCGGTACCGCCAATCCCACACAGCGCATTACCGGCAAAGGGATTGCCGGCCGGAATGCCATAGGGCGCGCCGCCGGTGTTCGCGTCCACATCGACGCGCAGCACCTTGCCCAGCAGCGTCTGCGTGGACTGGCCATTGCCGATGCTGCCGTGCTGGTCGCCACTGCCGCCGCCATCGCCGATGCCTATGTACAGAAAGCCATCCGGCCCAAAGACCAGCTGCCCGCCATTGTGGTTGCTCTCAAGTTTGGGCACCGACAGCAGGATGGTTTCGCTGGCGGAGTCCAGTGTCTGCCCGCCATCGGGCGTCACGAACGAAGACACGCGCACGATCAGCGGCGAACCCGGCGCTGTGTAGAACAGATACGCGCGAGGGTCAGCGGGGAATGAGGGATGAAAGGCCAGGCCCAGCAGGCCAGCCTCGCCATCACCGCTGATCCGTCCCGATATGTCGATGAAGGTACTGGTCGTGGTCACAGTGGCGTCGTTGGCGAACACCCGCACGAGCCCGCCCTGTTCGACGACAAACCAGCGAGTGGCATCGGCCGGCGCCTGCAACATGCCCACCGGTGAGCTGAAACTGAGTGCGGGATATACCGCAGTGACCGCCAGCGTGGGTGCCGGCGCGGGAGGTGGGGGCGGTTCCGGTTGCAGCGAGGAATCGTCACCGCCGCCGCAACCCGACAGCAGTGCGACCAGCAGCAACGCCGGCCATGAGCGCGGACCGGTATCATGTCGGTCGGGAGCCATGCGCTGAGCATGTACCAATATTTCCACCGCCACCAGTGCGGCGGAACATCTCTGGCCGTCGGCCGGCGCCGACAAAGTGACAGCCGTTGAACGCGTCCCGACTGATGCATCTGATTGCCCATCGCGGCAATGCCAGCGAATTTCCCGAGAACACCCTGCCAGCCTTCGTTTCAGCGCTGGAGCTGGGGGTGCGCTTCCTGGAACTGGATGTGCAGTTGTCATCGGACGGAGTGCCGGTGGTGATCCACGACGCCGAGCTGCCGCGTACCACCGGCGTGCCGGGCAGCGTATTCGATCAGGAAGCCGCCACGCTGCGGCAACTGAATGCCGGCGAACCGACCCGCTTCGGCGATCGCTTCAGCGACGTACGACTGCCGCTGCTGAAGGATGTGCTGACGCTGCTGGAGCATCGTCCCGATGTCACGCTGTTCGTGGAGATCAAGCGCGAAAGCCTGCTGCAGTTCGGTCACGATGTGGTGGTGGCCGCCATCGCCGACACGCTGCGTCCGCGCCGCCAGCAATGCGTGGTGATCTCCTTCGACCTGACCGCCGTGCAGCGCGCGCGCCAGCTGGCCGGCCTGCCGGTGGGCTGGGTGCTGAGCGACTACGACAGTCATTCGCAGCTGAAATGCGAAGCTTTGCGGCCGGATTATCTGTTCTGCAATCACCGCAAGCTGCCGCGCAGCGGTCCGCTGTGGCGCGGTCCCTGGCGCTGGGCCATCTATGAAGTGCGCTCCACCGAGCTGGCATTGCAGCTGGCCAGCCGCGGCGCGGACTATATCGAGACCATGATGGTGCGCGACATGAGCCGCGCGATGCGGGCGTTGCCCGGCAACGGCGGCTCATGAGCGGCGACTACGACGTGGTGATTGCCGGCGGCGGCATTCACGGTGTCGGCATCGCACAGGCCGCAGCGGCAGCCGGACATTCGGTGCTGCTTCTGGAGAAGACCGCGCTGGCCAGCGGCTCTTCGAGCCGCTCCAGCAAGCTGATCCACGGCGGCCTGCGCTACCTGGAATCCGCACAACTGCGGCTGGTGCGCGCAAGCCTGCATGAGCGCAGCACGCTGCTGCGCATTGCACCGGAGCTGGTGCAGCTGCAGCGCTTCCACATTCCGGTCTACCGGCGCACACGTCGCCGCCCATGGCAGCTGCGAATCGGTCTGTCGCTGTATGCGGTGCTTGGCGGCTTCGCCACCGGCACCGGCTTCGGCACGGTGCCGCGCTCGCAATGGGCGCAGCTGGACGGGCTGGATACCGAGCATCTCCAGGCGGTGTACTGGTATCACGATGCGCAGACCGACGATGCACTGCTGACGGCCGCAGTGATGCGTTCAGCGCAGCAGCTGGGCGCGGAACTGGCGCAGCCGGCATGTTTCGTGGCGGCCACGCTCACCGACGATGCCGCCATCGTGCGCTACCGGCAGCACGACACGGACCGCGAATGCCGCGCGCGGGTGCTGATCAATGCCGGCGGGCCCTGGGCCGGGCAGCTGGCGCGCCAGATCAGCCCGTCCATTCCGGTACCGCCTCTGCAGCTGGTGCAGGGCACGCACATCGTGCTGCCCGGCCGGCCCGAACGCGGTTTCTACTATGTGGAGAGTCCGCGCGACGGCCGCGCGATTTTCATCATGCCCTGGCATGGGCAGACGCTGATCGGCACCACCGAGCTGCCCTTCCATGGCGATCCGGACAGCGTGGCGCCCACTGCGCGCGAAGTGGCCTATCTGCTGGGCGTGGCGCGTCATTACTTCCCGAAGTACCGCGCGATGAATGCATCGACAGTGAAGGATTCCTTCGCCGGCCTGCGCGTGCTGCCGGCAGGCGCAGGACACGCTTTCCATCGCTCACGCGAAACACTGCTGCTGACCGATCGCATCCAGCGGCCGCGCGTGCTGTCGGTGTATGGCGGCAAGCTGACCACCTGGCGCGCGGTGTCAGCGCGGGTGTTGCAGCAGGTGGCGGCATCGCTGCCCACGCGCAGGGCGCGCGCACGCACCGACCAGCTGCCGTTGCGGGCGCACTGATGCGCACCGTGCTGGCGCTGGATCAGGGCAGCCACGCCAGCCGCGCCGTTCTCTTCGATCGGCACGGCACGCTGCTCGCCAGCAGCAAGATCGCCATCGCGGTCCATCGCGGCAGCAACGGCGAGGTGGAGCACGATGCCGGCGAACTGGCCGATTCGCTGCGGCAGGCCACCGCGCAGCTGCTGACTCAGGTGCCAGCGGCACAGATCGAAGCAACCGCACTGGCCACACAACGCTCCACGGTGGTGTGCTTCGACCGGCGCGATGCCGCACCGCTGAGCGCCGCCCTCTCCTGGCAGGATCGGCGCAACGCCGACTGGCTGCAGGGTTTCGCCGCTCACACGGATCTGATCCGCGCACGCACCGGACTGCCGCTGTCGCCGCACTACGGCGCCGCGAAGATGCGCTGGTGTCTGGATCATTTGCCCACCGTGCAGGCCGCCGCCCGCGCCGGCACGCTGTGCGTCGGCCCGCTGTCGGCCTTTTTGGTGTCGAGCCTCACCGGCGGCAGGCCGCTGGCCGATCCGGCCAATGCCTCGCGCACGCTGCTGTGGGATTCGGCACGGCTGGACTGGTGCGATAAACTGCTGCAGCTGTTCGGCATCCAGCGTTCATGGCTGCCGCAATGTGCCAGCAGCCGCGCCGATTACGGCGAGCTGCGCATTGCGGGTCGCCAGCTGCGCCTCACGGCCGTGACCGGTGATCAGTCAGCGGTACCCTTCGCAGCGGGACTACCCGATCCGGGCACGGCCTACATCAATCTCGGCACCGGCGCTTTCATCCAGCGTCCGCTGCACCAGCGCCCCGCCGATCCGGCGCCGCTGCTCGGCAGTGTGCTGGCCTCATTGCCGGAACCGCTGTATTCGCTGGAAGGCACAGTGAATGGCGCTGGTAGCGCGGTCAGCTGGTATGTCACGCAGAACAATCTGGATGAAGCGACGCTGTGGCCGGCACTGGAACAGCTGCCGCAAACGGCAGCGCTGCCCTTGCTGGTCAACGGCGTTGGCGGCCTCGGTTCGCCGTGGTGGCGCGCCGCGCAGCCCACGCATTTCATCGGCGCCGGCAATACCCTCGAATGCTTTGCCGCAGTGATCGACAGCATCGTGCTGCTGATCGCGGTCAACTTCCGGCTGCTGTCGCAGGCCGCGCCGCCACTGACACGGGTGCTGGTGGCCGGCGGCATCAGCCGCTCGGACTGGCTATGCCGGCGACTGGCGGCGGCGCTCGGCGTGCCGGTGCAACGTCTGGACAGCGAGGCCAGCGCGCGCGGCGCCGCAGCGTTGGCGGCGCCGGAACTGGCCGCCAGCTGGCAGGCCTCTCTGCAGGAATGCTTCGAACCTGAATTCATTCAAGAGGTTGCGGAACGCGGCCACCGCCTGCAGCAATTGCTGGATCAGCCCTGACCGGCAAAGCTGTCGAACTGCGCCAACGTGAACCGATCGGCGAAGCCCGGACCGAGGAAGCGGTCCATGAAACCGCAATGCCCACCGTATGCGGGACTGGTGATGGCAAGCAGCGGATGTTGCGCCATGCGCGGCACATCATCGGACGGAATCATGGGGTCATCCCTGGCGATCAGCACCCGCGCCGGAATCTGCAGTGTCCGCAACCGCTCGGCAGCGATCGAGTAGCCTTCGAGATAGGCCTCGCAGCTGGAGAAATCGGTATGCCGCCGCACCAGCTCGGCCGTCATGGTGCGCAGATCACGCGACTTCAGCAGCGCCTCGAACCGGTAGTGCTGCGGCCAGTGCCGCTGCTTGAGGCGCAGTGAGCGCGACCAGCGCAGCACAAAGTAGTCGTGATACAGCGACCAGCCTTTTTCGAGTGCGCACAGCGTGCGCTGCGGGTCGATCACCGGGGAGATGGCCACCACCCCGCCCAGATTGGGGGGCAGCGCATCGCCAGCCGCCACGCGCAGCAGAAAATTGCCGCCTAGCGAAAAGCCGGCCATGTAAAGCCGCGCCGATCCGCAGCGTTCGGCCACCTGCCGGACTGCCGCTGCCACTTCAGGCAACCGGCAGGAGTGGAACAGTTCGCTGTTCAGCGCATGCGTGCCGCCATGATCACGCAGGTTCAGTCGCACCACCTGGTAGCCATGAGCATGCAGCTCGGCGGCCAGCGACAGCACGTAGAGGGAATCCACGCTGCCTTCCCAGCCATGCAACAACAGTGACCAGCGTCCATTGGGCTGAGCCGGTGCGCTGTGCCAGGCCTGCAGTCGGCCCAGCTGACCGCAATCCAGCAGCCACGGTGTAGCCACCGCGCGCAATCGTTGCGAACGGCGCCATACGTTCCAGCGCCGCGGCGGCAGACTGGGCAGGATGGATTGCAGGTGCGCATTGCGCAGCCATGCCGGCGGATTGAAACCGCCCTCGAATGTGGCACTCAGCGTCGCGGGCTCCAGTGCACTTCGAGTCTGTTGTTGGCGGCCGCTGCGCGATTCCACTCGCCCGCGGTCAGCGCGTCGGTAACGGCTGGATAGGCCTGTTGCACTTCCTCGGCGCTGCCACTACCGATCTGCACCTCAAAGGCGTTGCCGGCGCGGGCGCGCTGGGCGGCGACCATGTTGGCAAAGGCCACCGATTCGCGTTGCGCCGCTGTAGCCGAGTCGAGCGGATTGCCGACCGAATCGCACCTGGCATAGGGCGTCTCGGCGCTGGCCGGAGCCGACGCCACGCCGTCGGTGCCGCCGGCCGCGACGCAGAAGCGTCCGGGGAAGCTGCGCAGCTGCACCACGCCCTGGAAATTCTGCGCAGCCAGCCGTTCGAGCAGTGCCTGCACGCGCTCCACGCGCGCGCCGGACAACGGCGCCTCACCGAAGGGCACCGGTTCGATCACCGTGTCTGCCGCGATGGTCGCCGCTTCGGGCAATACCGCGCCAGCGGCTGCAGGCGCCACCAGTGGCGCGGCAGCCAGCGTCTGCATGTGCGCGCTGGCCTGCTGCAGTTCGGTCTGCACGCCGGTCAGCTGCTGCTGCAACTGGCGCTGCTGATCCAGCGCGCGATACCACAGCACGCCGACGCCAATGGCCAGCACGGCGGCCAGACCGCCCAGGACCAGCGCCAGTCGGCTGGCGCCGGACGGCTCGCGGCTTGCAGCCGGCGTCTCGTCGCGCAGCAGCAGGCGCAGATCGCCGACGATGCGATCGGCATTGGATTCCAGGTTCTCCACCACAAAGCGGCGCAGCTCCACCGACTGCTCCTGCAGCAGGCTTTCGACCAGCGCCCGCACGTCTGCCGGCAGCACGCGCAGCTCCTGGCGCTCTGCCATAACAGACATCGGCGGCGCGGCTGCAGCCGCGGGGACAGGTGCGGCCGTCGCCGATGGTGCAATGATGGTAGTGGCCGAACTGTCCTGTGTACGGCGCTCCGGCAGCAGATGCAGCTGGAACAGCGCCTTGCTGACATCGGCGGGCTTGGTCTGCTTCGGCAGCACACCCAGCGCGCCCAGCGCGCGCGCCTGGCTGAGGTACAGCTCGCCTTCCTGCGAGGTGTACATGAGGATGGGAATGGTGGCGGTGCGCGGATCGTTCTTGATGGCCTGCACGGCCTGGAAGCCGTCCATGCCCGGCATCAGATGATCCATGAAGATCACGTCGGGCCGCTGCTGGCGCAGATAGTCGATGGCCTCTTCGGCCGACTCGGCAGTGTCGACCACCAGGTCATGCCGCTCGAGGATGCGCGCCAGGAATGCGCGCGCCGACTTGGAATCGTCGACTACCAGAGCACGTTTCACCGTCATGTCCCGCCTGAGCTGAGCCCTGACAGGATGTTAGCGCAACGCCGGCCTGGTCAGGCGGTTCTCGCCAATCGCGGTTCGCGGCGCATGTTGTGCAACGGCTCCGCGCCGCAGATGCGCTGATAGAACTCCATCATGCGGCGCGCCATGATTTCCGATGACCAGCCGCGCGCGTACAGGCGCGCCTGCGACGCCGCACGTTCACGCCGCAACGGATCTTCGATCATATCCAGCACGGCGCGCGCGAAGGGCTCGGTCTCCTCGACACAGATGCGCGCGCCGCAGCCCGGTTGCAGTATCGACGCCGTACCCAGTTCAGCCGTCGATACCACGGCACAGCCCTGCGCCATGGCCTCGAGCAGCACCAGACCCTGCGTTTCGGTACGCGAGGCAAACACGAACACGTCGGCGGACGCGTAGCAGTCGGCCAGGCCCTGCTCGCGATCGAGGTAGCCGATGAAACGCACATCGCGCGCCAGGCCCAGCTGCCGCGCCTGCTCGATCAGCGCTTCGCGCGCCGGTCCCTCGCCGGCAATCACCAGCAGCGCATCGGGCCGCGCCTGGCGCAGCAACGCGAAACTCTGCAGCAGGAAGCCGATGTTCTTCTCATGCGCCACGCGCCCCACATACAGCAGCAGCGGCCGGCCGCGCGGAATGTCGTGCACGGCGCGGAAGCGTTCGGCATCGCCATGCCGGTAACGGTCCGGCGGCAATCCGGTGGGAATCACCTCGATCGGCGTCTCGACGCCATACTCCAGCAGCAACTGCCGCATCGGCTGCGAGGGCGCCACCAGTCCGTCCAGTTGCGCGCACTGTGAACGCGTGAACCGACGCGCCAGCAGCCGGCCAAGGCGGCGCGGCAGCACCGGCACATAGTGATGCAGGTATTCCTCGAAGAAGGTGTGATAGGTGGCGACCACCGGCGCGCCAGCGGCGCGTGCGAACTTCACACCGGCGTAGTGGGCCACGAAGGGCGTGTGGATGTGCACCAGGTCGAAACGCTGGCTGCGCAGCTGGGCCAGACTGTTCTGCAATGCCCGCCAAGGCATGTAGCGGTCTTCCGGATCGCGCGGCACGCCGCGCGAGGCCACGCGCGTGATCGCAGGTTCCATATCGCGCCGCTGATTCGGATACTGCGGCGTCACCAGCACGGTTTCGACACCCAGTTTCGCCAGGTCGGCGCGAAAGGTGCAGATCGAAGTGGAAACGCCATTGACGCGCGGAAAGTAGACGTCGGAGATGAACAGTACGCGCATGCTTCAGACCAGCGCCAGGCCGGCACCGGCCAGCGCCAGACCCAGCAGAGCTCCGGCCAGCACATCGCTGGGATAGTGCAGGCCCAGCACCACGCGCGAAGCGGCGATCAGCGTGGCCAGCGGCGCCAGCACCCAGCCCAGTTCCGGGAACTGCACCACGGCCTGGGTGGAAAAGCACACGGCGTGCAGAGTGTGTCCGGACGGAAAGCTGTAGCGATCCAGCGGCGGCATGGCCAGCGTGATACCGGGATGGCGGATGAAGGGGCGCTCGCGCACCAGTGTCTTCTTCAGCAGCTTGTACAGCGCCAGTCCGGCGGCGCCGGTCAGCATCATCACCACTGAGGCGCGCAGACCCTCGCGACCGTACAGCAGCGGCAACAGCGCCAGCAGCAGGTACCACAGCGCGCCATCGCCGGCCCGGCTGGCGGCCTGCATGACCCGCAGCAATGGCAGCCGCTCACTGCCGTGATTGAGCAACCGGCACAGCCGGTACTCGGCCAGGTCGAAGCGTGCCAGCAGATTCTGGGCTCGGTTCATGTCGGAAATCATGCGCGCCGGGTGAGTCATGGCAATGACGACCGTATGACGGTGCGATGACAGGCTGCGTGGCACCGCTGCGGCAGTGCACTTGGTTAAACTGCAAATGTGAAATACGTCTGCTTTCTGCTGCTCCTGCTGGCGCCGGCTGCGCAGGCCATCGACCGCATCGTTTTCGAGGCCGATGGCGTCGAGATGCCGGGCACGGCGAGCGCGCGCGCCGTACAGGCCACCCTGCTGCTGCACCCCGGCGGGCGCGCCGCGCTGCAGGCCGGCGCCGCGCGGCTCCACTTGCCCGCCGCCGGGCTCGAACTGGGCAACCTGCGCCTGCAATGCGCGGTGCTGCAGATCGAGGAACCCCGCTTTGCCTGCGGCGGCGGCCACCTGTCTGCGGGGCAGTCGCCGCTGGGAACGGTGCAGGCAGCCGTGAACGCCAGCTATCACTCCAGCCGGCAGCACGCACAGCTGCGCCTGCGACAGCTGGCGCTGGCCGGCGGCACCGCACAGATCGATGCCGCGCTGACCGGGAATCGCTGGCAAGCGCAGACCGAAGCGCACGGGCTGCAGCTGCCGGCGCTGCGCAAGCTGCTGGAGCCGTGGTGGCAGGCGCCGCCCGGCATCCAGGCCGCGGGACAGCTCGCTGTCCGCCTTGACGCCGAGGGCCGTGGCAGTGAAATCGGCAAGGCCCACGCCACTGCCACATTCGGCGCACTGGCCGTTGCCAACGAAGCCGGCACCATCGCCAGCGAGAAACTGCAGGCCACCGCTGATGTGGTGGCCCGCGGCAACCTGACCGACCTGCAGCTGGAACTGCAGCTGCGCAGCAGCGAGGGCCAGGCGCTGGCCGGACCGGTGCTGCTGGACTTCTCCGCCAACCCACTGCAGCTGTCGGCGCGTGGCCGTTACCGGACCGGCCGTGCGGAACTCACCGAACTGGGCATCGACCAGCGTGGCCTGATGCAGGCACAGGGCAGCGCCCGGATTGCGCTGGGCGAAACGCTGCGGATCGACAGCGCCGACCTGCAGCTGACGCGGCTGCAGTTTCCGGCCGCCTACACCAGCCTGATGCAGCTGACGCTGGCCACCGGCAGTCTTGGCGCGCTGAGCACCAGCGGCTCATTGAGCGGCAGCGTGCAGATGCGCGCCAACCAGTTGCACGCGCTGGACCTGCAGCTCGATGGGCTGGGCTTCAACGACGACAAACAGAAACTCGGCGTAACGCAACTCGATGGCGCGCTGCACTGGCGCGCCAAGGGTGGTCCACCATCGCCGGCCTCCACACTGGGTTGGCAGAGCTGGCGTGCCTTTGGTCTCGAAGGCGGCGCGGCACGGCTGGCGCTGACGACGCAGGGCACCTCGGTGGCGCTGACTGAACCGGCGCGCATTCCGCTGTTCGATGGCGCACTGGCCATCCAGCGCTTCAATGCCAGCGAACTGGGCAGCGAGGCGGTGAGCCTGAATTTCGACGCGGCGATCGAACCCATCAGCATGGAAAGACTGAGCATGGCAATGGGTTGGCCGACGCTGTCCGGTCAGCTGTCCGGACGCATTCCGGGTCTGGACTTCAGCAAGGGCACGCTGCGCGTGGCGGGCGACATCACCGCGGATGTGTTCGATGGCCGCGTAACCATCAGCAAGCTGCGGCTGGCCGACGCACTGGGCAACTTCCCGCGACTGTCCGGTGACATCGTCGCGCGGCGGCTCGATCTCGATCTGGTGACGCGCGCCTTCCCGATCGGCGGCATCACCGGGCGGCTCGATGCCGACATATTCGGTGTCGAGCTGTTCGGCTGGTCGCCCATCGCCTTCGACGCCAATCTGTACACCACGCCCGGCGATCGCAGCCGTCATCGCATCAGCCAGAAGGCCGTCGACAGCCTGGCCAATCTCGGCGGTAGTGGCGGCGGCGTGATGGCCGCATTGCAGTCGGGTCTGCTGCGCTTCTTCGATGATTTCGGTTACGACCGCATCGGCCTGCGCTGCCAGCTGCGCAATGACGTCTGCCTGATGAATGGCATCGAGAAGGCCGGCGGCGGGTTCTACATCGTGCGCGGTGGCGGGCTGCCGCGCATCGATGTGGTGGGCAATTCCGGCCGCGTGGCGTGGAGCACGCTGCTGGCGCAGATACAGAGTGCAATGCAGGCGCAAAGCGTCGAGATCCGCTGAGACGTGGAATCCTCGCGTGATCACGCGAGGATTCCACAACGTTCTGGCCAGAGCACGCATCCTGCCCGGTCAACTTGCGACCACCCACCGTTTGCCTTGCGTTGCTACGCGTAATCGCGCGCAGCCACTGGGCCGCTTCCCTTTGCTGCGACATTGAGGCGCGCCGAG
>JAIBJM010000080.1 GCA_020029535.1 Gammaproteobacteria bacterium
GGGCCCGTCCTCCGATATCAGATGAGAGTTTGAACAACCCCATCCTGGCCCTCTGCTGCGCACGGCCGCAAACGGGGGACGGGTCCATCTCATCTCGCTCCGGCCGGCGGCTCGCAAAGATAAATCATTGCTCGCCGCTGATCGGCCTCCGCTCGGCGCCCGACACGCCGCTGACTGAACCGGTCCCGGCAGCGCCCTATGACTGAGCCGCTCTTGTGCGAGAGGCACAGGCAAGCTCATTCCCGCGAACCAACTGATGTTGTAAGGGCCCCCAGCTTCAATTTGACAGCCCCATTGTCCGTCCATATCAGCCGCTGTCGCGCTGCCGGCTCAACACCGCTTCCAGCAATCGCACAGTGGCCAGATCCTTGTCGCGACCCAGAGCTTTCTTCTCCGCGATCAAGGTTTCAATGGACAGTACCTGGATCGTCAAGTCGCCAACCGGCATCCGTCGCACGGAATCTGCGACATCTTCATAGCGCCGGCCGTCGCCGATGAAACCCAGCACATCGAAGGGGCCACTGTCTGTCATCAGCAGAAGGTGCCCGCCCGCGGCAAGATCACGCACTGTGGGGCGCAGATCACGATGTTCACGATAACGTGCGTTCAGGATGGTGAGGACTTGTGCCAGGCGGTCGACATTCGCGTGATCCACCTTGAACAACGCATCGATGTCGAAGGTGGTAACCGGCGCACCCTGAAGGACCGCCGCGACCCCTCCAACCACGACATACTCGACGTGGTGCTGTTCGAGGAGTTCAAGTATCCGGCGAAAGCTCTGCGTCGTCACTTTGGTGCGCACTGCTGAAGAAGGCCAGCCGGGACTCCAGCTCGGCCAGACGCTGGGCGGGGTTGAGAGAGAGAAACCAGTCGAGCAAGGTCTCGTCGTGAGTCTCTACCTGATTATTCGCAGCTGCTTCCACATGTGGATTCTAGCTCACCGATACGGCCGGTACGATTTTTCCTCGACCAACGCCGAGCCCAGTGCCTGGTTGATGCGCTTCTTGATCGCTGCGCGCTCGTCGTTGGTGATGTACACGGCGCGTGCCAGTTCGATGAAACGCGCGTCGAAGGCTTTGGCCAGTTCCTTGTCGCGGATCTCGTCCTCGATCACCCACAGTTCGGCGTTGACCTTCTCCAGCGCCTGCTCGTCGGCGGCCAGATTCACGCTGGCCGGCACGGATTGCCGCCAGGTTTGTTCGAGCAGCTGCAACTCATGTTTCACGTTGGCCAGTTTCGCGGCATCGCCGATGCGAGCCGCCTTGATGCGCAGGATGGTGATCTTGTCGAGCAGCTCGCCGGGCGAGATCGGTACCAGTATGTTGTCCATGCGCTGAATTCTATCAGCCGCGCGGCGGCAGCTGCGCCAGCAGCGCATCGAGTGTGGCGGTGACGTCGGCCACTTCGATCAGATCCATGGCCCCCGGCACTTCCACGTCTTCGGTCCAGCGCAACTCGGCGGCGCTGCGGCCCTTGAAGCGGCGCGCGGCGGCATCGAAGCGATCGACGCACCATTGCTGCGACAGATACGGTCCGGTGCGTTGCGGCCGCGTGCAGGCATACAGACCGATCACCGGTGTGCCCACCATGGTGGCCATGTGCGCCGGTCCGGCGTCCGGCGACAGCAGCACTGTGGCCCGCTCGATCAGGGCCAGCAGTTGCGGCAGCGTGTCCTGGCCGACCAGGTTGGTCACCGGCACGTTGACCGCCGCTTCGATGGCGGCGCCGTACTGGCGTTCGTAGTCGTTGGGCGCGCCGCAGATCACGGCCTGCATGCCGTGGTGACGCACGGCGTGATCGATCACCGCCGCATAACGTTCGGCGTTCCAGCTGCGCACGCGATGGCTGGAGCAGGGGCTGACCAGCAGTGTGCGGCGGCCATCCGGAATGCGCGCCGCAGCCCAGGCGCGCGCGTCGGCTGGAATCGGCAGGTCCCAGGCGAGGTGCCGGTCTGCGATGCCCAGCGCGGCGGCGAAATCCAGGTAACTTTCCAGCGCATGGCAGGGCGGGCGCGGCGGCAGCCGGGCATTGGTGAACAGCCATTGCATCTCGCGGCCGCGCCGCCGGTCATAGCCCAGCCGCAACGGCGTCGGCACCAGCCGCGAATACAGGCTGCTGCGCAGTGAAGTCTGCAGATGCAGCAGCAGATCGAAACGACGTTGCCGCATGGCCCGGCGCAGCGCAGCGGCCCCGGCGCGAAAGCTGCGTTTGTCGACGGTGATAAACTCGATTTCGGGCAGCAATACGCTCATAAGGCGCGCTTCGATGCGACCGATGATCCAGGTGAAACGGGTATCCGGCCAGGCGCGCTGCAGGGTGCGCAGCAGTGGCACCACATGGCAGGTGTCGCCGATGGCGGAAAGCCGCAGCAGGCAGACATTGCGCGGCGAATGGGAGACGTGGTGAGCAGTTCCAGACATTGGCCCACGGGTCCTGAGGTGCGGGTGCAGCCGATCAGAGGCGGCGCGATGCTATATGACGTCTCCCGTGCCGGCAATGCGGATGGCCGCTGGCTGGATCGTGATTTCTGGCAGGCGCGCGGCACGGTCACTGCCACCACGGCGGGACGTGGCGGCGCCAGCTTCATCGCAGCCGATGGACGCAGCATGGTGCTGCGGCACTACCGTCGTGGCGGTCTGGCAGCGCGCGTTTCCGCCGATCGCTACTGGTGGCGCGGCGCTTCGGAAACGCGCTCGTTCGTCGAATGGCATCTGCTGTACCTGATGCGTCGTCGCGGGCTGCCGGTGCCCGAGCCGGTCGCGGCCCGCTATCTGCTGCAGGGACGCAGCTACAGCGCCGATCTGCTGATGCAGCGGATTACCGGTACGAGCTCATTGGCGGAGCGTCTCGCGGAGGCGCCGCTGTCCATCAGTCTGTGGGTGGCAACCGGACGGTGCCTGCGACGCTTCCATGCGGCGGGGGTCTGTCACGCTGACCTCAATGCGCACAACATCCTGCTCGATGCCACGGACCAGGTGTGGGTGGTCGACTTCGACCGCGCGCGTCTGCGCGCGCCCGGCCTGTGGACCGATGCCAATCTGGCGCGGCTGTATCGCTCGCTGCAGAAGGTGACAGCGCCGCTGCCGGCCGAACGCTTCAGCGAGGCCGACTGGTCCTCACTACTCGATGGCTACTTCGACGAAGCTGCGGTCCTCGATGCCGCAGCCTGACATGTCACGGTCAGGCTGATGCGCCGGTTCTATACCGCGCTGCTGCTGTTGCTGCTGCCGCTGGCTACGCTGCTGGTGTGGTGGCGGGGGCTGCGCGATCGTCACTACTGGCAGGGCTGGCAGCAACGCTTTGGCCGCGACTGTCCGCAGCTGGCGGACAGCATCTGGGTGCATGCGGTTTCGATGGGTGAGGTGCAGGCCGGTCAGCCGCTGATCGACCGGCTGCGCCAGCTGCATCCGGGGCAGCGGTTGCTGATTACCAGCGCCACGCCGGCCGGCCGCGAGCGCGCCCGCCAGGCCAATCCCGGCGATGTGGTGTGCTATGCGCCCTACGACTATCCGGCCGCCATACGTCGGGTGCTGCGTCATGCGCGGCCGCGCGCGTTGCTGATTCTGGAAACCGAGATCTGGCCCAATCTGCTGCATGAATGCGCGCAGGCCGGCGTGCCGGTGCTGTTTGCCAGTGCGCGCATGTCGGCGCGCACGCTGCAGCGTCTGCGTCGCTTCAGCGGACTGCTGCCGTTCGCTTCGCTCCGTGCTGTGCAGGTGGCCGCGCAAAGCGATGCGGACGCGGGACGGTTCCGCGAGCTGGGTGTGCCGGCGACGCAGGTGCGCGTCAGCGGCAACCTGAAGTTCGATCGTGTCGTCACCGCGGAACAGCGGCAGCGCGGCGCGCAGCTGCGGCAGCGTTACGCCGGCCAGCGTCTGCTGTGGGTGGCAGGCAGCACCCATGCCGGCGAAGAGGCCGCTGCACTGGATGCGAATCGGCAGCTGCATGGAAATGCCCTGCTGGTACTGGCCCCGCGTCATGCACCGCGCTTCGACGAAGTGGCCGCGCTGCTGGACACCCGTGGTGTGAAGTACCAGCGTCGCACGGCGCCCACCTTTGACGATGACAGCGAAGTGCTGCTGCTGGATACGCTGGGCGAACTCGGTGACTTCTACGCCGCCGCCGACCTGGCCTTTGTCGGCGGTACGCTGGTGCCGGTGGGCGGACACAATCTGCTGGAGCCGGCGGCGCTGGGCGTGGCCACGCTGTGCGGCCCGCATCTGTTCAACGCGCCGGATATTGCGCGGGTACTGGGCGAGCAGGGCGCCTTGCGCGTGGTGCGCGATGGCGCGGAGCTGGCGGCTGCGGTCAGTGAGCTGCTGGGCGATGAACACCACCGGCGTCGCATGGGCGACGCCGCCAGCGCAGTTGTGGCAGCCAGCCGTGGCGCGCTCGAGCGTGTGCTCGAACAGCTACAGCTAATGCTGGATCAGTGAAAGGCGATCAGGGCGCCTGCGGTGCAGGTGCCGGTGGCGGCGTCGCAGCCGGTGCCAGCGCAGTGGCCGGATCCGGACGTGGCGCGTCGGTGAGCCAGCCGTTGATCTGCGTGATCGTCATGCGATCCAGATTGCCGGCCGCCAGCCGCAGCGCCACGATGTTGTTCAGGTAGCCATACTTGGCCTGCGCGTACTGCGTCTGCGTCTGGATCAGCTGCTGGCGTGAGGTCAGCACGTCCAGTGCCGTCTTGGTGCCGACGTCATAGCCCGCTTCGGTGGCCTGCAGCGAGACCTGGTTGGATTCCACCGCCTGGCGCAGCGCCTGGATCTGCGCAATCTGGCTGACCACGCCCTGGTAGGCATCGCGCGCCTGTCGCTCGGCCTCGCGCAGCGAAGTTTCGTAGCCGGCCTGGGCGGCCTTCCAGTTGAAGCGGGCGGCGCGCACCACCGAAGAGGTGGCGCCTGCGCTGAACAATGGCACCGTGATGCCGGCTGTCCAGGTGATGTCATCGGTATTGAGCAGGGGGTTGGTGTTCGGAACGTCGCGGTCCTGCAGCTTCCAGTTGCGCTGCGCGCCCAGCGTGATGTTCGGCAGATGACCGCCAAACGCCGACAGGTAGCTGTCGCGGGAAATTTCCGCCGCCATGCGGCTTGCCGTCAGGCTGGCATTCTGCTCCAGCGACGCAGCCACCCAGGCATCTTCACTGGCCGGCTCCGGCGTCAGCAGCGGCATGTCGGCGCGCGGCGTCCACAGCCGTTCATATTTCTGGCCGGTGATGGACCGCAGTTGTTCATGGGCATTGGCCAGCGTGCGTCGCGCGGCAATCACATTGGCCGAGCTGCTGTCGCGCGAGGCGCGCGCGATCTGCACATCGGTGATGGCGATCAGGCCGACTTCAAAACGACGCTCGGCCTGTTCCAGCTGACGCGCCGCCGATTGCAGGCCCGATTCCTGTGCCGCCAGCTGGTCTTCGGCGCTCAGCACCGTGAAGTAGCTCTGCGTGACGCGCGAGATCAGGTCCTGCTGCGCGGCCTGGTAGTTGGCCTCGGCCTGCGCCACGATGGCGTTGGCCGATTTGAGGTTGATCCAGCTGTTCCATGAGAACAGGTTGACGTTCAATCCCAGCGTGGCTATCGCCGGCTCCGCAACCGTGCCGCCGCCCTGCACGCCGCTCCAATCCTTGCTGGCGGTGGCATTGACGGGCAGCATGTTCAGCAATGCCTGGGTCCTGGTTTCGCGCAAAGCCAAATGACTTGCTGCGGATTGCTGCATCGTCGGATCGGCCGTTAACGATCTGTCATAGACCGTAGCCAGATCTTCAGCCTGGCTGATCTGCGCCGCAACGACACAGGCCAGGACAACCATCGAGTAACGCTTCATGCGATATCCGTCCAATTTGACTGGGCCGAGTGATTCTCAGTATGCCGCAACTGAAGGGTCTATTTCGCGCGACCATGCAGCGATGCCGCCCTGCAGATTGAAGACCTTTTCAAAGCCCTGCGACAGCAGAAAATTGGCAACCTTCTCGCTGCGGCCGCCGGACTTGCACGCGACAATGATCGTCGAACCTGCGTCAAGTTCCTTCAAGCGTCGCGGAATTTCATTGAGCGGTATATGGAGGCTGCGGGGAAAGGCGGCAAGCGCAACTTCCCACGGTTCCCTGACATCAAGCAGGCAGAACTCTGCGCCGGAGTCGAGCAGCTGTTTCAGTTGCATGACGCTGGTTTGTGGCGCCATCGTCAGCTCAGAACCGGAAGGCCGGTGGACATGGTGCGTTTTCCAGTGGCTCCAGCGAGGTTTCGAACAGCACCTTGCGACGCAGATTGCTGCCGAGCCGCTCAATCACTACGGCCTCCATGACCGGGCCGGTGCCGATCACGGCGAACAGCCGGCCCCCATCGCGCAGCGCCTCGGCAAATTGCGGCTGCCAGATCGGCAGCGAGGCCGTCAGTGCCACGCAGTCATAGCGCGCCGTTTCATGCACGGACATGCCATCGGTCTGCACCACCTCGACCCCGGCGATGCCGGCAGATTGCAGATTGTTGCGGGCCTGCACGGCCAGATCGGCGTGCAGCTCCAGGCTCCGCACCCGCGTACCCAGCGCCGCGATGCATGCGCCGAGGTAGCCAGAGCCGGTGCCCACTTCCAGCACCTGGTCACCCTCGCGTGGCGACAGTGCGGTCAGGATGCGGCCGACCAGCATCGGCGGCAGCATGTGTTTGCCATGACCCAGCGGCAGCGCAGTGTCGGCAAAAGCCACACGGCGCCACGGCGCCGGCACGAATGCCTCGCGCGGCACCTTTCTCATGGCATCCAGGATGGGCTGGTCAAGCACCTCCCAGGTGCGGACCTGCTGATCGATCATCTGGTCGATGGCGGAATGCGCATTCATGGTGGAATCGTTCGCAACCTGAATTAACTTAATCCGGGCAAGGGCCGGGAAGCGGGAAGTTACGGGTTTTCGGCGCAGCTGGCTAGAGCGGCAGGGTAGCCGAAAAGAATCATTGCATATGGTCAATTGAGTCCGTGCTCGCCATAGGCGCTGAGCTATGCTTCCTGTCAGTAATGACAGCGTGTCCGCCAGGGGATTGTCGGACGCTGCAGCACGCGGCTGGGACGTCAAACGAAACCATACATGTCAGCATTGGCTCTGCTTATTGCCGCATTTTCGCTGGTCACGCTGCTGTTGATTGCCCTCGGCTGGATGTTGCGCCGACAGCGCAACGCGCTGGCTGAGCTGTCGCGACAACTGCAGCGCATCGCCGTGGGCGGCCCGCTGCAGGGTCGTGTGGATCTCGATACCGATCATCCCGAACTCGCCTCGCTGACCACCGCCGTCAATCATCTGCTGGCGCGGGCGTCCATTGCGACACCGCCACCTGTCCGGGCCGACGCGTCGGCGGCGCCGGTCAGTGCGCTGGGCGATCGCGTGCACGAGGCGGTACTGATTCATGGCGCCGAAGGCATCGTGTACGCCAACCGTCAGTTCGCGCAGCTGCTGGGCGCGCAGCCCGAAGACTTGCCTGGCCGGCGGCTCGAGGACCTGGTGCCACCCGAGTATGCCGAGCTGGTAGCCGACAACCTGCGCCGACGGCTGGCCGGCGAGCCGACTGCCGAACGCTATGAGGTGGATCTGCTGGGTCTGCAGGGACAGTCGTCGCGACTGGAACTCAGTTCCTGGCAGATCGAACACGCCGGGCAGCCGGTGCTGCTGATCGTGGGCGTCGAAGTGCTGCCCACAATGACGGTGGGCACGCTGCCCGTTGCCGAGGGCGGTGGACGTTCGCGGGCGCGGCTGGCGCTGGAATCGCTGGATGAGGCCGTTGTCACCATCGATGCGCAGAGCCGCGTCGATTACCTGAATCCCAACGCTGTGCGGCTGTTTGCCGTCGATGCTGCCCGTGCGCGCGGCATCGAGCTCGAAGAGCTGGCCCGTCCGGTGGTGGAAACCGACCGCAAGCTGTTGATCCATCTGGTGCGGCAGGCGTTGTCGGCCGGTGCGCCGGTGAACATCGGTCGCCGTGCGTTGGTGCTGATGCAAAACGGCAGTGAGAGACTGGCGGAAATATCGGCGGCGCCGATGCGCGATGAAAGCGGCGATGTCACCGGCGCGGTGCTGCTGCTGCACGATGTCACCGAAGCGCGCGGCCTGACCCGGCAGATGTCCTATCAGGCCACGCACGATGCGCTGACCGGCCTGGTCAACCGGCGTGAATTCGAGCACCGGATGCAGGAAGGGATCGACGTTGCCCGGCGCGGCGATGGCACGCATGTGCTGTGCTATCTCGATCTCGACCGCTTCAAGTTGATCAACGACAGCAGCGGCCATCAGGCCGGCGACAGCCTGCTACGCGAAGTGGCCAAGCTGCTGCGCACCGCGGTGCGCGACTCCGATACCGTGGGGCGGCTGGGCGGTGACGAATTCGGTTTGCTGCTGGTGGGCTGTCCGCTGGACAAGGCGCGACAGATTGCCGACGACGTGTGTCGCAAGGTGGCCGATTACCGCTTCGTCTGGAAGGACCGCATCTTCAATATCGGCATCAGCATCGGCCTGGTGGAAATTGGCCGCGAAGGCGGTAGCGTCGAAGAGACACTGGCCGCGGCCGATTCAGCCTGCTACGTCGCCAAGCGGCAGGGCGGCCATGTGGTGGTGTATTCGGCGCGCGATGAACTGATGGCGCGCCAGAGCGGCGAGATCCACTGGCTGCAGACCCTGCAAACCGCGCTGAAGGAAAACCGTTTCGAGCTGTACTGCCAGCCCATCGTCGCGACCTTCGCGGGCGACGAAGGCGGACCGGCGCTGGAGGTGCTGCTGCGACTGAAGGATCACAACGGCGTGGATCTGCGGCCGTCGGAATTCCTGCTCGCTGCCGAGCGCTATCGGCTGATCGGCATGATCGACCGCCACGTGGTGCAGACCACGCTGAATGCGCTCGGTCGCGGCGCCATCGCGGTGCCGCGGCAGCGCAGCGTGGCCATCAACATCTCCGGGCAGACGCTGGCCGATACGCAATTCCTCGAATTCGTGGTCGACTGCTTCGACAGCACCGGCGCGTTGCCGGCGCAGGTGTGCTTCGAGATATCGGAAAATTCGGCGCTGGCCAACATCGATCACGCGCGGCGTTTCATCGGTGTGCTGCATGGCATGGGGTGTCGCTTCGCACTGGATGATTTCGGCAGTGGCCTCGGCGGCGCCTTCACCAATCTGAAGAACCTGTCGATGGATTATCTGAAGATCGATGGCTCGTTCATGCGTAATCTGGGGCGCGACGCCGTCAATCAGGCCATGGTGACCGCCATGATCAAGCTGGCGCGCATGCTGAATTTCAAGGTGATCGCCGAACAGGTCGAAGACAACGCGGCCATGGATGCCGCGCGCCGCATGGGCGTCGACTATCTGCAGGGTTTCGCCATCGGCAGGCCGGAGCCGTTGGCGCTGGCGGCGTAGCAGGTCCTGCGATCAGGGCGCCGCCGGCGCGAACAACTCGTTGGCGCGTACGAACGATTCCAGGAACGGCGCCATCACCCGCATCTGTGAATGCTGCTGACGCAGCGCCAGCAGTTTCTGTGTGCGCTCTGCTGTGCTGACCGGCACTGCGGTCCATGACAGCAGCGCGGCGATCTGCGGCGGCTGCAGCGGGGCCAGCGGCCGGTAGCGGCGTGGCTGCGGCCAGTGCGGTCCGGCATGCACGATCCAGTAGTGCAGCAACGGCAGCTCGCCGCGCGCTTCGAGGATGCGGCGGGTCAGCTGGCCGCTGGCAGCGTGGTCGGGGTGCAGATCCTGTGGTGCGGCGGCCAGCACCAGCGTGGGTTCGAAGCCGTCGATGACCTGGCTGAGGTCCTGCTGCAGATTGGCGCCCGTATAGGCCGCCCCGCTGCTCAGTGCGCCGGCATAGGGCACCGTCGAGGCGCCGGTGTAGCGTGAGCGGTAGTCGTGCTCGAAGCTGGTGTCGAGCATGACGGCAATGCCGCGATCCGGATAACCGAGGAAGTATTGCCGGTCGGTCGGTACACCGAGCATCTCCGCTGCCGCGCGTGCTTCGCGCATGCGCTGTGCACCCAGTCGCAGCAGGCCGCCCGAGCGCGGGCGCAGCGTGTGTTCGACCACGACGGCATCGAATTCAAAGCCATCGCCATCGGTGATCCAGACAATGGCCACCTCGGCGCCCACCGCCAGTGCCTGCTGGATCAGGCCGCCGCAGCACAGTGTCTCATCGTCCGGATGCGGTGCCACCACCAGCACCCGGTCGTCGGCCTGCACGGCGGACAGCGGCGGGGGCGCCGCCAGGGCCGTGTTGACGGACAACATGAGCCCGCAAACCAGCAGAATGGACCTTGCGCAGCGCATCGCATCCGAGACTAATGGGTGCGGCATGCGGCGGCAATGGGCGGACATGTCTGTCATAGCCAGCATCTATCGAGATGCAAGAATCATTTGATTTGCTGGCATGGCGGGCGCTGCCTATGATGCTGCCACTCTCATCCCCACCTGCATGGAGTTTCCATCAATGAGCTCGTTGATCAACACCACCATCAAGCCGTTCAAGGCCACTGCCTTTCACAACGGCAAATTCGTTCCGGTGACCGAGGCCTCGCTGAAGGGCAAATGGTCAGCGGTGGTTTTCTATCCGGCCGATTTCACCTTCGTTTGTCCCACCGAGCTGGGCGATCTGGCCGACAGCTATGCCGAGTTCAAGAAGCTGGGCGTCGAGGTGTATTCGGTATCCACCGACACGCACTTCACGCACAAGGCCTGGCACGACGCCTCGGACACGATCAAGAAGATCCAGTATCCGATGATTGGCGATCCGACCGGCGCTATCACGCGCAACTTCGGCGTGATGATCGAGGAGGAAGGTCTGGCCCTGCGCGGCAGCTTCGTCATCAATCCGGAAGGCGTGATCAAGATCGTCGAGATCCACGACCTGGGCATCGGCCGCGATGCCAGGGAACTGCTGCGCAAGGTGCAGGCCGCGCAGTATGTGGCCTCGCATCCGGGTGAAGTGTGCCCGGCCAAGTGGACCCCGGGTGCCAAGACGCTGGCCCCATCGCTGGATCTGGTCGGCAAGATCTAGAAAGGAAGACGAGCATGCTTGACGCCAACCTCAAGTCGCAGTTGCAGGGCTACCTGCAGCGCATCGATCGCGAAGTGCATATCGTGGCGGTGGTGGACGACAGCGCCACCGCGCACGAGATGTTGGCGTTGCTGGGTGATATCGCCGGTCTGTCCGCGCTGATGAAAGTCAGTCAGCGGCAGCCGGCGAACGGCGAACTGGCGCCATCGTTCACGGTGGGCCGCCCGGGCGAGGCAGCCGGCATCCGTTTTGCCGGCGTCCCGCTCGGTCATGAATTCACTTCACTGGTGCTGGCGCTGTTGCAGGTGGGCGGTTATCCATCGAAGGAAAGTGCCGGGTTGCTGCAGCAGATTGCGGCGCTTCCCGGTGAGCACCAGTTCGAGACCTTCATTTCATTGAGCTGCCAGAACTGTCCGGACGTGGTGCAGGCACTGAACCTGATGGCGG
>JAIBJM010000081.1 GCA_020029535.1 Gammaproteobacteria bacterium
CGTAGACGGTGGCCGTGACGCCGGCTTTCTGCAGCGCCGTGCGCAACTGCGCGCTGACTTGTTCGATATACGATTCGCGATCGACGCGCCGCTCGGCCAGCGCCCCGGCGATGCGGTGATAGGCCGCAGGCTCGAGCAGCCTGAAGGCCAGGTCTTCGAGCTCCCACTTGACGCTCCATACGCCGAGGCGATTGGCCAGCGGCGCGAAGATTTCGCGGGTCTCCACCGCCAGCCGCTGCTGTTCGGATTCGGGCAGTTCGCGCGCCCGGCGCAGCCGCAGCAGCTGCTCGGCCAGCCGCGCCACGACCAGCCGTGGATCGGCGGCCACCGCCAGCAGCATCTTGCGCAGTGTTTCGCTCTGCAGCTGGTTCAGTCCCTGCGCGGCGGACCAGTCTGCCGGCAGCCCCAGCTCGCCGAGCTGCGCCAGCGTGGCTGCGAGCTGCAGGTTTTCATCGCCGAGCTTCGCCAGCGCCGGTGGCGGTTCCGCGATGCTTTCGGCAGGCAGCGTCGATGCCCACGCGGCGATGGCCAGCGGCAGATCTTCGGTCAGCTGGAATACCAGTTCGGCCAGCTGCTGCCCGGCATCGAGCGCCGCCTGCGATCCGGCAAAATCCTGCAGCACGCCGCGGGCAGCGCTCAATGCCTGCGCGGTGCTGAGATCGGTCTTGCGCTGAGTTTCCACGTGTCGGTCTAGGCTATCATTCAGCCCATGTCGAGATATCCATCTTCTGCCTGGCGCAGTTTCAAGCCGGTGACATCGGCGCCGGTGCGCGCCGTTCCGGCGCGCGCCTGCCGGGTGCTGGGACTGGACCCCGGCTCGCAGCGCACCGGCTTCGGCGTCGTCGACTGCGATGCGGCCGGCGTGCGCCATGTGGCCAGCGGCTGCATCAATGTCACCGGCGAGGAATTCATCCTGCGGCTGCGGCGCATTTTCGACGCCGTCGTGCAACTGATCGAGGAACATCAGCCGGGTGAGGTGGCCATCGAGCGCGTGTTCGTGCACAAGAATCCCGACAGCGCATTGAAGCTGGGGCAGGCGCGTGGTGCTGCGCTGTGCGCGGCGGTGGGCGGCGGCGCTTCAATGCATGAATATGCGCCGCGCGCCATCAAGCTGGCGGTCACCGGCTACGGCGCTGCCGAGAAGCCGCAGGTGGCGCAGATGGTGGTGACGCTGCTGAATCTGGAACGCCGTCCGGCCGCCGATGCCGCCGATGCGCTGGCCGTGGCGCTGTGTCATGCACAGAGCCGCCATCTGGCCGTGCTGCTGGAAGCCGCGGCCCGATGATCGGATCGCTGGAAGGAAAGCTCGCGCACAAGGCACCGCCGCATCTGCTGCTGGAAGTCGGCGGCGTGGGCTACGAGGTGGAGGCGCCGATGTCCACCTTCTACGGCCTGCCGGCACTGGGCGAGAAGGTGCGGCTGCTGACGCACCTGGTGGTGCGTGAAGACGCCCACGTGCTGTTCGCCTTCGCCACCGCCGAAGAGCGCGCGCTGTTCCGCAATCTGCTCAAGGTCAGTGGCGTCGGGCCGCGCATGGCACTGGCCATACTTTCCGGAGTGACCGCGGCGGCTTTTGCGCAATGCGTGCGCGAGGGAGACGCCGCATCCTTGACGCGCATTCCCGGCGTGGGCCGCAAGACCGCCGAGCGCCTGATCATCGAGATGCGCGACCGGCTCGGGGACGCGGCCGGTGATGCTGCGGTCGGTGCGCCGGCGCTTGCTGGTCATGGCGCTGCGGGTGAAGCCTGGAGCGCACTGGTAGCGCTGGGCTACAAGCCGGCCGAGGCCACGCGGTTGCTGAAGAATGCCGGCGAGGGTGGCGGCACCGAAGAGCTGATCCGCCGCGCCCTGCAGAGCGCCGCACGTGACTGATCCGCAGACGCCACGCATGGTCAGCGGTGCGGCGGTCCGCGAGGATGAGCAGTTCGATCGCGCCATCCGCCCGCGTGCGCTGGCCGATTACGTCGGCCAGGAACAGGTCAAGAACCAGCTCGGCATCTTCATCGAAGCGGCGCGCGCACGCGGCGAGGCACTCGACCATGCGCTGATCTTCGGTCCGCCGGGTCTGGGCAAGACCACGCTGGCCAACATCATTGCTGCCGAACTGGGTGTGAACCTGCGCCAGACCTCGGGCCCGGTGCTGGAGCGGCCCGGCGATCTGGCTGCGCTGCTGAGCAACCTGCAGCCGCGCGATGTGCTGTTCGTCGATGAGATCCATCGCCTGAGTCCGGTGGTCGAGGAAGTGCTGTATCCAGCGATGGAGGACTACCAGCTCGACATCATGATCGGCGAGGGTCCGGCGGCGCGTTCGATCAAGCTGAACATTCCGCCGTTCACGCTGGTGGGCGCGACCACGCGCGCCGGATTGCTGACCTCGCCGCTCCGCGACCGCTTCGGCATCGTGCAGCGGCTGGAGTTCTACAACACCGCCGAGCTGGAGCGCATCGTGCGGCGTTCGGCCGGCATTCTGCAGGTGCCCACCAATGCCGGCGGCGCCGCGCGCATCGCGCAGCGTTCGCGCGGCACGCCACGCATTGCCAACCGTCTGCTGCGCCGGGTGCGCGACTATGCCCAGGTGCGCGGTAATGGCAGTGTCGACGAGGCCATCGCCGATGCTGCGCTGGATATGCTGGAAGTGGATCCGCTGGGCCTGGATGCGCTGGACCGCAAGCTGCTGCTGACCATCATCGAGAAGTTCGACGGCGGTCCGGTGGGCATCGACAGCCTGGCCGCGGCCATCGGTGAAGAGCGCGGCACGCTGGAGGATGTCATCGAGCCCTACCTGATCCAGCAGGGCTTCGTCGCACGCACTGCCCGTGGCCGCATTGCGACACGTGGCGCCTGGCAGCATTTCGGTCTGAACATGCCCGAGCGTGTAGCGGCCAATCTGCCGCTGTTCGGTGACGGCAATTGAAGCCCCTGGTGTGGCAGGCGCGGGTGTATTTTGAGGACACCGATTCCGGTAACGTGGTGTATTACGCCAACTACCTCAAGTTCCTGGAGCGGGCCCGCACCGAGTGGCTGCGTTCACTCGGCTTCCAGCAGAATGCCCTGATGAAGGATCACGGCATGATGTTCGCGGTCGTCAGCGTGCGGGCCGACTACCTGAAGCCGGCGCGGCTCGATGATCTACTGTTCATCAGCTGCGAGCCGCAACTGCAGCGGGCCAGCCTGCATTTCAAACAGCAGATCCGCCGCGGCAGCGAGGACGGCGAGTTGCTGCTGGACGCCGAGATCCGCGTGGCCTGCCTCGATGCGAATAGTTTCAAGCCGCGGCGGCTTCCCGCTCAGATGATCCAGGAGACCGCTTGATGGAAGGCAATCTGTCTATCGTCCAGCTGGTGCTGCAGGCCAGTGTGGTGGTGCAGCTGGTGATGTTGCTGCTGCTGGGTGCCTCGCTGCTGTCGTGGACCATCATCTTCCGCAAGCGGCGCCTGATCAGCCGTGCGCGGCAGGATACCGACCGCTTCGAGAACAGCTTCTGGTCCGGCGGCGAACTGGCTTCGCTCTATCGCGCCATCGAATCGCGCGGCGGCGCCATCGGCATGGAAAGCATCTTCGAGTCCGGTTTCCGCGAGTTTGCCAAGCTCCGCCAGCAGGGCGGCATTGCCGCCGACATGCTGCTGGAAGGTTCGCGTCGCGCCATGCGCGCGGCGCAGATCAAGGAAATCGACCGGATCGAGCACAACCTGGCCACGCTGGCCACCATCGGATCCACCAGCCCCTATGTGGGCCTGTTCGGCACCGTGTGGGGCATCATGAGTGCCTTCACTTCGCTGGGAAATGCGCAGCAGGCCACGCTCGCCGCCGTGGCGCCGGGCATCGCCGAGGCACTGGTGGCCACCGCCATCGGTCTGTTCGCGGCCATTCCCGCCGTGGTGGCCTACAACCGTTATGCCGACCAGGTAGGGCGGCTCGAACTGCGCTACGACGCCTTCATGGAAGAGTTCTCCACCATCCTGCAGCGGCACGCCGCGCGCAGTGCCACGGCGGGTTGAGTCATGCCGCTGGTCAGCAAGGGGCGGCGACGGTTGATGGGCGAGATCAATGTGGTGCCCTACATCGATGTGATGCTGGTGCTGCTGATCATCTTCATGATCACCGCGCCACTGCTGACCCAGGGCATCAAGGTGGAATTGCCCAAGGCGGCTGCGGAACCTCTTGATCCGAATGAGGTCAGGAATCAGGAGCCGCTGGTGCTGTCCATCGATGCGCAGGGCCGTCTTTACCTGAACCTGGGCGCCCAGCCCACGCAGGCACTGGACGATGCCACTGCGCTGGCGCGCGCCACGGCCGCATTGCGCCGCGCGCCGCAGCGCGTGGTGCTGGTCAAGGGCGATCGGGGTGCGAACTATGGCCGGGTGGTGGAAGCGATGGTCCTGTTGCAGCAGGCTGGTGCCAGCAAGATCGGATTCCTGACCGACCCGCCGCCGGTTCCACGCCGCTCATGAGTCGTCGCAAGGACGACAGCGTCGTCCCGCTGCTGCTGTCCATCACCGTGCACGTGGCGCTGGTGGTGGCTCTGGGCTGGGGATGGTGGCAGTGGCGGCATCGTCCGCCACCACCGCAGACGCTGGCCATCGAGGCCACCGTGGCGGATCTGCCGCCCGCGACCGCAGCGCCACCGGCTCCGGAGCCGGTCGCCGAACCCGAACCCGAACCCGCCCCTGCGCCGGAACCTGCGGTGGATCCGGCCGTCGAAGAGCAGCAGCGGCTGGAGAAACAGCAGGCTGAGCAGCGCGAAGCGGAACAGCGTGAAGCCGAGCAGCGCGTCGCCGAGGACAAGGCTCGTGAAGCCGAGGTCCGCGCTGTGCGCGAAAAGCAGGAACGTGCGGCGAAGGAAGCGGCAGCGCTGAAGGCGAAACAGGAGGCCGAGCAGAAGCGTCGCGAGGAGCTGGCGAAGCAGCAGACCGAAGCCGAGCGCAAGCAGCGCGAAAACGAACTGCGCGCACAGCTGGCCAATGAGGAGCGGGTCAATGCGGCGCGGTCAGGCGGTCAGCAGGCCGAGTACATGGCCCTGATTCGTGCACGGGTGCAGGGAGCGTGGCGCAAGCCGGCCTCGGCACGAGCCGGGGTGGATTGCGAAGTGCGCATCACACAGATTCCGGGGGGCGAGGTGACCAATGTGCAGATCGGCGCCTGCAATGGCGATGCGGCGGTACGCGAATCCATCCAGGCCGCGGTCTATCGCGCCTCGCCGCTGCCGATGCCGGCCAATGCCGACTTGTTCGAGCGCAATATAAGATTTAACTTCCGGCCCGATGAATAGACAGATGCTGAACCGCGCCATGCTTTCCCTTGGCACGCTGCTGCTGGCAGTGCTGGCCGCGCCCGCGCGCGCCGAACTGGTGATCGACATCACCAAGGGCGTCACCGATCCGATTCCCATTGCCATCGTGCCCTTTGCGCGCGCAGTGCCGGCCGATGGCGGCTTCGATGTGGCGGCCGTGGTGCAGCGGGATCTGGAAAGCAGCGGGCGTTTCAAGGCCATGGCGCGCACTGCCATGCTGAGTCAGCCCACGCGGGCCGGCGAAGTGCGGGCCGCCGACTGGCGCAGCGGTGGCAACGACTACGTGGTGGTCGGGCGCGTCAGCGCCAGCGGCACGCAGCTGCAGGTGGAGTTCGAGCTGGTCAATGCGCTGACCGGTCTGCAGCTGGCCAGCCAGCGCTACACCGCCGCCAGCGCCAACCTGCGCAATGCCGCGCACCAGATCGCCGACCTGGTGTTCGAGAAGATCATCGGTACGCGCGGCGCCTTTGCCACGCGCATCGCTTATGTGTCGGTGGACGGGCAGCCGCCAGCGCAGAGTTATCAGCTGATCGTTGCCGATGCCGACGGCGAGAATCCACGCGTGGTGCTGGCCTCGAAAATGCCCATCATGTCGCCGGCCTGGTCGGCCGATGGCCTGTGGCTGGCCTATGTGTCCTTCGAGAGCAAGATTTCGGCCGTGTACGTGCAGCAGCTGCGCAGCGGCGAACGTCGCCGCGTCTCGGCGCGTGCCGGCGTCAACAGCGCGCCGAGCTGGTCGCCGGACGGCAAGCGCCTGGCGCTGACGCTATCGGGCTCCAGCGGCAATCTCGACGTCTATGTGCTCGATCTCGCCTCTCAGGCGCTTACGCGCATCACCGAGGATCCGTCGATCGATACCGAGCCGGCCTGGAGCACCGATGGCCAGTCGCTGTACTTCACCTCGGATCGGGCCGGCGGGCCGCAGGTCTACAAGGTGGAACTGGCCAACCGGCAGCGCATCCAGCGCGTGACCTTTGGCGCCACCTACAATGCGCGGCCGCGACTTGCGCCGGATGGCCGCAACCTGGCCTATGTGACGCGCGAGGGCAATGCCTATCGCATCGGCGTGCAGGACATGGCCGGCAATGCACGCGTGCTGACCCGCGGTACGCTGGATGAATCGCCGAGCTTTGCGCCCAATGGCATGACGTTGATCTATGCCGGCCGTCAGAACGGCCAGGGCGCGCTGGAAACCGTGTCGGTGGACGGGCAGGTCACGCAGCGGCTGCGCTCCGATAGGGGCCAGGTGCGCGAACCGGCCTGGGGCCCGTACGCGGCGCCGTAAAGATTTGGATTTCTGGATAATCGTGGAGCAGTGAGATGAGAAACAATCGATTGGGCTGGATCGTGGTCATCAGTGTGCTGGCGCTCGCCGGCTGCGGCAGGAATGCACGTCTGCCGGCGGATGGCGGCGCCACGGCGACGCCACCGGCCGATGCCAGCAGCAGCGGTGCCGACAGTGGCGCTGCCAGCGCCGGTGCGGGCTCGGCCACCGCCGATGCCTCGGCCAACGAGGCTGCGGTGCAGCCCGACAACCGCATCATCTACTTCGATTTCGACAGCAGCGAGATCCGCGCCGAATTCGTCGATGCGGTGGCCACCCATGCGCGACGGCTGGCCGGCAACAACAGCATCCGCGTGCGGCTCGAAGGCCACACCGATGAGCGCGGTTCGCCTGAGTACAACATCGGCCTCGGTGAGCGTCGTGCGCAGGCCGTGCGCCGCGCATTGATGTTGCAGGGCGTGGCCGAGTCGCAGCTGACCACGGTCAGCTATGGCGAAGAGCGCGCGGCACAGGCTGGCAGCAGCGAAGAGGCCTGGGCGAAGAACCGTCGCGTCGAACTGGTCTATTTGAATTGAAGAAGGGCTGAACTGATGAGGTCCGCCATGTCATTGCGTAGCGCTGCTGCATGCCTGCTGGCCGTCACCGCCAGTGGCTGCGCCCTGGTGCCGCCGGAAGAAGATCCGGTACAGATCAAGCTCAACGATGTCGATGCCCGCGTCGGGCGTGTCGAGGCCGTGGTCAACAACCAGAGCCTGCTGGATCTGTCGCGGCGCCTCGATGCGCTGGAGGCCCAGATGCGGCAGCTGCGCGGTGGTGTCGAGGAATCGCAGAACAGCGGCGAGTCGTTGCGTACGCAGCAGCGCAACCTGTATGGCGATCTGGACAAGCGCCTGGCCGCGATGGATGCCCAGCTGAAGTTGCTGGCCAGCGGCAGCAATGGCACTGCGCCGGCGGGCGGCGACGATCAGGCAGCCTACAACCGCGCCTTCGAGACGCTGAAGGCCGGTGACTATGCGGCCGCCATCACGCAGTGGCGCGATTACCTCAGTCAGTTTCCGGCCAGCCCATTGCTGGACAATGCGCAGTACTGGCTGGGCGAGGCCTACTACGTGACCCGCGACTATGAATCGGCGGCCACGGCCTTCCGCGCGGTGGGCGAGCGCTGGCCGAACTCGCGCAAGGCCGCCGATGCGCTGCTGAAGCTGGGCTACACGCAGCAGGAACAGAAGAAGCTGGCCGAGGCACGCGCCACGCTGCGCCAGGTGCAGCAGCGTTTTCCAGACAGTGAAGCGGCGCGGCTGGCTGGCGAGCGGCTCGCGCGCATGCCGGCGGAGGCGCGTTGACGGCACCGGTTCGTCTCAAGCTCACCGAGATCTTCCATTCACTGCAGGGTGAGTCCGAAAGCGTTGGACTGCCGACGGTGTTCGTGCGGCTGACCGGCTGCCCGCTGCGCTGCGGTTACTGCGACACCGCCTATGCCTTCACCGGCGGCGAGTGGTGGGAGCTGCCGCAGGTCCTTGAAAAGGTGGCTTCATTTGGCGCGCGGCATGTCTGCGTCACCGGTGGTGAACCGCTGGCGCAGCGCGCCTGCCTGCCCTTGCTGAGTGCACTGTGCGATGCCGGCTATCGCGTGTCGCTGGAAACCAGCGGCGCGCTGCCGGTGCAGGAAGTGGACCCGCGCGTGATCCGCGTCGTGGATGTGAAGACGCCGGGTTCGGGCGAGGAAGCGCGCAATCTGTACGACCAACTGGGCACGCTCACCGAGCGGGACCAGATCAAGTTCGTCATCACCGACCGCGCCGACTATGACTGGAGCGTGGCCAGGCTCCGCGAGCTGCGGCTGGCGGAACACAGCCGGGTGCTGTTCTCGCCCAGCCATGAGCAGTTGCCGGCGCGGCAGCTGGCGGACTGGATTCTCGAAGACCGTCTGCCGGTGCGCTTCCAGCTGCAGCTGCACAAGTATCTGTGGGGCAATGTGCCGGGACATTGAGCGATGAGTGCAGCGGGAAACAAGGCCGTGGTGCTGCTGTCGGGCGGACTGGATTCGGCCACCGCGCTGGCCTGGGCGCGCGCCGCCGGCATGCGCTGTTACGCGCTGTCGGTGGGCTATGGCCAGCGACATGAAGTGGAATTGCACGCCGCCGCACGGCTGGCGCGTACGCTGGGCGCGATCGAGCATCGCACCATGCATGTGGACCTGGCCGGCATCGGCGGTTCGGCGCTGACCGATGCCGCGATCGCGGTGCCCGAGTCGCCCACCGCAGGCATTCCGGTCACCTATGTGCCGGCGCGCAATACGCTGTTCCTGTCGCTGGCGCTGGGCTGGGCCGAGGTGCTGGGCGCCACCGACATCGTGATCGGCGTCAACGCCGTCGATTACTCCGGCTATCCCGACTGCCGACCCGACTTCATTGCCGCCTTTGAACGGCTGAGCCAGCTGGCCACGCGCGCCGGTGTCGAAGGCGCGCGCTTCCGCGTGCATGCCCCGCTGCAGCAGCTCAGCAAGGCCGACATCATCCGCGAGGGCATCCGGCTCGGCGTCGACTATGCCCAGACCGTGTCCTGCTACCAGGCCGACGCCGACGGCCGGGCCTGCGGCCGCTGCGATTCCTGCCGGCTGCGCCGCGAAGGCTTCCAGCAGGCCGGCGTGGCCGATCCGACCCGCTATCGCTGAACCGCCGCTGGCCGGGCAGGGGCGGGCTTGGGTATCATGCCGGCCCGTTTGTGGGGCAGGCGGGTCCTTAGCTCAGCTGGTAGAGCAGCTCCCTTTTAAGGAGTTGGTCGCGCGTTCGAGCCGCGCAGGACCCACCATCTTTCAGGCGCGGCACCGTATTATCAGAACAGGGGGGCCGTTCATGGCGCTACGACGCAATCTCGCACTCATTCCGTTCACGGTCGGTCTGCTCTGCGCGGCACCTTCCTGGTCGGCCTCGCTTTCCGGTGAAATCCGCGATCTGAACGGCAAGCCCGTCCCGGCTGCGATGGTGATTGTGTCGACGCCGCTGCCCGGTCCGACGGCGACTACGGTGTTTGCTGATGAGGCCGGCCATTTCAGCTTCCCGGCGAGCGCCGCGTATACGCCGGACGGCCTCAAGGTGGCGGTGCGCGCGCTGGGCTACGAGCTGCTTGACAGCAGCACGCGCAAGACCGGTGGTGACGCGCTCGAACTCACGGTGGTCGTGAAGCCGACCACGAACCAGATCCAGTCGGCGCCCGCGTCCGCGTGGCTCGGCAGTGCCAAAGATCCGGAGGCCAGGGCGCAGTTCGTGCTGAACTGCGTCGGCTGCCACCAGGTGCCGGGCGCGCAGTTCCGCATCTACGCGGGCATGATCGCCGACATCCCGGGCACCGATCGTGCGGACATTGCGCATCAGGCCTACGGCGCGCTGCTGAAGTACATGAATTTCATCGCCGCCGAGGATTTCGGGCGCGGCCCCGACCCGAAGCCGATCGACGCAAAAAACGCCTATGCAATCGGCAGCGGCGACGTCGGCAAGGTCGTGAACTTCCTGGCCGAACACTTCCCGTCGCGCATGGAGCGCGTCGAGGGCTACAACTGGGGCGCGCCGCTGGCGGTCACGCCGAAGACCGCAATCTACGAATACGAGTTGCCGCGGCCCAATGCGATCCGCGAAGCCGCGCTGCTGGGCAATCCCGCAAAGCTGTACGTTCCCGACGTCGCATCGAACCGCATCTTCACCGTCGATCCGGTGAGCGGCCAGACTGGCGTACTCGATATGCCGTGGAAGGATCCGGTAGGTCCGCATACCCTGCATCGCGGTCCGGATGGCTCGCTGTGGATCGCACCCTTCGTCCCCAGCATCGTCTCGCATCTGGACGTGAAGACGAACACGTTCCGGAACTATCCGCTGAAACTCGCGGACGGCAGGATGTCCGGCGTCCATGACCTCGGCGCCGGCGCCGATCACGCGCTGCTCACCGACAAGGCCGGCCTGATCTGGTTCTCCGACATCGTCAACGACGCGGTCGGGAGCCTCGACCCGAACAGTGGCAAGGTCGAGATCCATCCGGCGCCGAAGGTGAAGGGCCGCGAGGGCAATGGTTCGCTGTACGGCTTTGTAATGGCTCCGGACCGCGAGCATGTCTGGTACACCGAACTGGCGATCGGCCATGTCGGCAGCTTCAACACGAGAACCCGCAAGTTTGAGGACTCGATCGTTCTGCCGCCCAACAGCGGGCCGCGACGCATCGCGATCAACGAGAACGGCATCCTGTACGTCGCCTTGTACGGCACCGGCCAGCTGTTCGCCTACGACACGAAGAACCACAGGCAGATCGGCATCTATGACCTGCCGGACCGTGCCAGTGCCCCGTATGCCACCACCTGGGATCCGGTGCGCAAGGTGGTGTGGATTCCGACTTCGAATTCCGACGTCATCTATCGCTTCAATCCCGCGGACCGCTCGATCGCGGCGTTGCCGCTGCCGCGTGCTGGAGCGTTCTTGCGCATGGTCGATCTCGACCCCGCCAGCGGCCGGCTCGTGACCTCCTACAGCAATATCGTCGAGCAGGTGCATGGTCCCCGCATGGCAGTGATCATCGAACCCGGTGACGGCGCCTATGACCGCAACAACAACAAGGAGGGCGCACGATGAAATTTCCGGCGCACCGGCTTCTACCCCTCGTCCTCCTCGCCGCGACCGGCACGCCAGCCTTCGCCGCGGACCCGGATGCCGGCGCCACGCTGGCCCGGACGATGCGCTGCTACAGCTGCCACGATACGTCCGACGTGCTGATCGGCCCGCCCTACCAGGCCATCGCGGGCCGCTACGCGAACGATCGCAAGGTCATGGAGGCGGTACTGGCGCGCAAGATCCTGCAGGGCGGCGGCGGTAACTGGGGCGTGGTGCCGATGGTGCCGA
>JAIBJM010000082.1 GCA_020029535.1 Gammaproteobacteria bacterium
CAAACCCCACCTGGAGCAAGGCCAAATAGGGAAGTCGCGATAGCAATATCGCAGCGCGTGCCTGCGCGTGCTTCCGGGTAGGCTGCTTGAGGTCTGCGGCGACGCAGATCCCAGAGGAATGACTGTTCACGACAGAACCCGGCTTATCGGCCGGCTCTCCTTCTGTCGAGCTTTTCTTTCCAAGCTACTGATACAAAAGACGTCGTTCCTTCGGCGTCGCGCGATGCGTTCCGTTTGGCGCGTAAGTCCTTAGCCGGTATGGAAAATATTCCCTTCACGACCGTTGACAGGCTGTGTCGCGCGTTTATAGTGGCGGCAAGTGGGAGAAAGTGGGAGCCAATGGGTTCAATTGGGCCAATCCAGCATGTTTCGCGGCGCAACAAAGCTCAGTCTCGATGACAAAGGTCGGATGGTCATACCCACCCGTCATCGTGAGCGCCTGCGCGAGGAATCCGACGGCCGCGTGGTGGTCACCGTCGATCGCGACCAGTGCCTGCTGATCTACCCCCTCCCGGAATGGGAAACCCTGGAACGCAAACTGATGTCGCTGCCTACGCTGCATGCGGAGGCGCGTCGTCTGCAACGTCTGATGGTCGGCCATGCGACCGACCTGCAACTCGATGGACACGGCCGCCTGCTGCTGCCGGCCGAGTTGCGCGAATTCGCTGCACTGGAGCGGAACGCCATGCTGATCGGGCAGGGCAAACGCTTTGAACTGTGGAACGAGGCTCGCTGGAATGAGCGGCGCGATACCTGGCTGAAAAGCGAGAGATCGGGCGGCGACTTGCCGGCGGAACTCGAATCTCTGTCGCTTTAACCGGGCAAGGTCGCGGGGGCCGGGAGATTGGATGAGCACAAACCGGTGCTTGTCGACGAGGTGCTTGCAGCTCTTGCCGTGCAACCGGCAGGGCTCTATGTCGACGCCACCTTCGGCCGCGGCGGACATAGTGCGCGCATCCTCGCCGCACTCGGCGCCGAAGGCCGGCTTGTCGCCCTCGATCGCGATCCCGACGCCATCGCGGCGGGTCGCGCGCGCTTCGCATCCGAAACGCGTCTCCGGCTGGTGCAGGGTTCATTCGGCGAACTGGCAGCGCTGGTGCGTGCGACGGCAGAGCAACCGACCTGCCAGGGCATCCTGTTCGACTGCGGCGTCTCCTCGCCGCAACTCGATCGCGCCGAGCGCGGCTTCAGCTTCCAGGTCGACGGTCCGCTCGACATGCGCATGGACCCGACGCGCGGCGAAGCACTCAGCGTGCGGCTGGCGCGCGCTGGCGTTGATGAGATTCGTGACGTGATCGCCACCTACGGTGAAGAACGTCACGCGCGCCGCATTGCCATGGCCATTGCGCGCGCCCGGGAAGCGGCGCCACTGACGCGCACGCGGCAGCTGGCCGAAGTGGTGGCCGCGGCGGTGCCGGCGCACGAGCCCGGCAAGCATCCGGCCACCCGTACCTTCCAGGCGCTGCGCATCTGGATCAACGACGAGTTCACGCAGCTGCGTGACGGTCTGGCACAGGCGCTGACGCTGCTGGCCCCGCAGGGGCGGCTGGCGGTGATCAGCTTCCATTCGCTGGAAGACGCCATCGTGCGCGACTTCATGCAGCAACATTCGAGCGTTGATCCGGCGCTGGCCAGCCTGCCGATGGTGCCGGCGGCGGCGCGGCCGCTGCTCAAGCTGGTGGGCCGCAAGCTGCGCGCCAGTGCAGCCGAAGTGGCGCGCAATCCGCGCGCGCGCAGTGCTTTGCTGCGCGTGGCGGAAAGACTGCCGGAGCTGCCATGAAGCCGCTGCCGCGCACTGCGCTGTGGCTGATCGTGCCGCTGCTGTGGCTGGGGGTGCTGGCGACAGCGGTTGGCGCCATTTACACCAAGCATCGCGCCCGAGAATTGTTCGTCGAACTCGAGCGACTCAATCGTGGTCGGGATGAACTTGAGGCCGAATGGGGCCGGTTACAGCTCGAGCAAAGCGCCTGGTCCACCTATGCCTACGTGGAGCGCATTGCCGATGCGCGCCTGCACATGAGCACGCCGCCGGCCGGCGCCATCGAGATCGCGCCGCCATGAAGAGCTTCAGGTCGGCGCCACCGCCGCGGCCGGTGTCGTTCCAGATGCGGCTGGCGGTGTTGTTCGTGTTGATGGCAGGCAGCGCCATCGTGCTGGCCGGCCGCGCCGTGCAGCTGCAGTTGGTGGATCACGGCTTTCTGGCCGGGCAGGGTGATGCCCGCTTCATGCGCGTAATGACCACTGTGGCGCATCGCGGCTCGATCACCGATCGTTTCAACGAACCGCTGGCCGTCAGTACGCCGGTGGATTCGGTGTGGGTGAATCCCAGGGAGCTGGCCGGAAACACCGAGCAGCTGCCGAAGCTGGCACGCACATTGGGCGTCAACCGCACGCAGCTGGTACGGCGCGTCAGCTCGAACCTGGATCGTGAATTCCTGTATGTGGCGCGCGGTCTGCAGCCGACCGAGTCGCGCAAGGTCAGGGCGCTGGGTCTCGACGGCGTCAATCTCTCGCGCGAATACCGCCGCTACTATCCGGCCGGCGAAGTGGCTGGCCACATTCTAGGCTTCACCAATGTGGATGATGTGGGCCAGGAAGGCGCGGAACTGGCCTTCGATCACTGGCTGGCCGGCGAGGATGGCGCCAAGCGCGTGATCCAGGACAGCCGGGGTCGCAAGGTCGAGGACGTGGAGAGCATCCGCGCGGTGCGACCCGGTCGCAACCTGACGCTGAGCATCGATCTGCGCATCCAGTACCTGGCCTATCGCGAGCTGAAGACAGCCATCCTTGCCAACCGGGCGCGCTCCGGTTCGGTGATCGTCATCGATGTGCAGACCGGCGAAGTGCTGGCCATGGTCAACCAGCCGGCCTACAACCCCAACGATCGGGAGCAGCTCTCGCCCGGCGCCTACCGCAATCGTGCTGCCACCGATCTGTTTGAGCCTGGCTCGAGCATCAAGCCCTTCATCGTTGCGGCAGGCCTGGCCTCGGGTCGCTACAGCGCCGACAGCACCATCGATACCAATCCGGGTTTCGTGCAGGTGGGTGCAACGACCTTCGAGGATGAACATCCGATGGGTGTGGCGAACCTGGCGACCATACTGGGCAAATCGTCCAACGTCGGCATGGCCAAACTGGCGTTGTCGCTGGAACCACGGCAGATCTGGGGCACGCTGAATGCGCTGGGTTTCGGCCAGGTCACCGCCAGTGGTTTTCCCGGCGAATCCGCGGGGCTGCTGTCCAACTATTCGCACTGGCGCAACATCACCGTGGCCACGCTGTCGCATGGCTACGCGATGTCGGTGACGCCGCTGCAGCTGGCGCAGGCCTATGCAACGCTGGGCTCGTACGGCATCCGGCGCCCGATTTCGCTGCTGCGCGTCGAAGAGGCCGTGGTCGGTGAACGTGTGCTGGACGAGAGCGTGTGCCGCTCGCTGGTGGGCATGCTCGAGTCGGTGGTCAGCCTCGAAGGCACCGCGCCGCTGGCGCGCATTCCCGGCTATCGCGTTTCCGGCAAGACCGGCACGGCCTGGAAGGCGCAGGCCGGCGGCTATTCGCGCGACCGCTATATGGCTGTGTTCGGTGGCGTGGCGCCGGCCACGCAGCCGCGGCTGGCTGCTGTCGTGGTGATCGATGAACCCAGCGCCGGCAAGTATTACGGCGGCGATGTATCGGCGCCGGTGTTCGCGGCCGTGGTCGGTGGCGCGCTGCGCTTGATGGCGGTGCCGCCCGATGATGTGGCCGACGCCAACGCCGATGCGCTGGTCAGCAGCCGCAAGATGGCACAGCGATGAGCGCGGCCACGGGCTGGCGACCGCTGAAAGCCATACTGGGTGGCAGCTTCGCTGTGCCCGATGATTTCGAGATCGCCGATCTGACGCTGGACAGTCGTGCGGTGCGTCCGGGCGCAGCCTTTCTGGCCTGCCGCGGCCGCGCCCAGCACGGCCTCACCTATGCACGCGATGCGGTCGCGGCCGGCGCGCGCGCCATATTGTGGGAACCGGCTCCGGGCGTGACGCCACCGGCTCTGGATGCCTCGGTGCTGCTGGTGGCGGTGCCCGATCTGTCGGCGCAGGCCGGCTTCATCGCCGACCGGTTTTTCGATGCGCCTTCGGCGCGGCTGGCGGTGGCCGGCGTGACCGGCACCAATGGCAAGACCACCTGCGCCTGGCTGCTGGCACAGGCGCTGACGCTGTGCGGTCGGCCCGCGGCCTACTTCGGCACGCTGGGCGTGGGGCGCACCGACGCATTGCAGCCGGCCACGTACACCACGCCTGATGCGGTGACGCTGCACCGGCAGCTGGCCGCGCAGCATGCCGCTGGTGTCACCGCGGCTGCCATCGAAGTGTCCTCGCATGCGCTGGACCAGCAGCGCTGTGGCGGCGTGCGCTTTCACAGCGCCGCTTTCACCAATCTGAGCCGCGATCATCTGGACTATCACGGTGACATGGCCGCTTACGCTGCAGCGAAGGCGCGGCTGTTCGACTGGCCGACGCTGAATGCGCGCGTCATCAATGTCGATGACGAATTCGGCGCGGAACTGGCGGCGCGCACGCGCGATGCCGACAGCCTGATCGTCACCACCCGCCGCGATGCGCATCGGTTGCCGGCGGCGCGCTACGTGCGCGCGGCGCGCACCGTCGCCGGCGAGCGCGGTCTGCAGCTGCAACTGCAGACCAGCTGGGGCGCGATCACATTGCACAGTCCGCTGATCGGCGACTTCAATGTCGATAATCTGCTGACGGTGCTGGCACTGCTGCTGGCGCTGGAGGTGCCGCTGGAGGCGGCCTGCGCGGCGCTGGCGCGCTGCACACCGCCGCCGGGCCGCATGCAGTACAGCGGCGGCGGCCAGCTGCCGCTGGCCATCATCGACTATGCCCATACGCCCGATGCGCTGGAGAAGGCGCTGCGTGCCGCCCGCGCCCAGACTCGCGGACGTCTGTGGTGCGTGTTCGGCTGCGGTGGTGAACGCGATCGCGGCAAGCGTCCGCAGATGGGTCGCATCGCCGAGCAGCTGGCCGACCAGGTCATCGTCACCGACGACAATCCGCGCAGCGAGGATCCGGTCGTCATTGCCGCCGAAATTCTGGCCGGCATGCAGCAGCCGGGCGCGGCGCGCGTGATTCACGAGCGCGCCGCGGCCATTGCTGCGGCGCTGGGCGCGGCGTCGACCGGCGACGCGGTGCTGGTGGCCGGCAAGGGTCACGAGGACTGGCAGTGGCAGGGCGCCACCCGCCGCGCCTTCAGCGATGCCGCAACCGTGGGTGATGTGCTGGCGAAGCGGGGTGCGGCATGAAGCGCATGCTGGCGCAGTTCGCCATGCATTGCGGCGGCACGCTGCATGGCGCCGACGCCTCGTTTGCCGGCGTGGTCATCGACAGTCGCAAGCTGGTCGCTGGCGATCTGTTCCTGGCTTTACCCGGCACGCGTACCGACGGTCATCAGTTCATCGAAGCCGCCGCTGCCGCGGGCGCCGCCGGCGCGGTGGTGAAGCAGCGCATGCCGTTGGCATTGCCGCAGATCGTGGTGGCCGATGTCGAGGCAGCGCTGGTCGCTGCGGCACACGCCTGGCGCGCGGCCTTTCGCGGCGTGGTGATCGGTGTGGCCGGCAGCAATGGCAAGACCACGGTCAAGGAAATGATTGCCTCGATCATGGGCCGGGCCGGCGAGACCCTGGCCACGCAGGGCAATCTGAACAACCAGCTCGGCGTGCCGCTGACGCTGCTGCGCCTGGATATGCAGCGCTGCGCGGTGATTGAAATCGGCGCCAACCATGCCGGCGAGGTAGCCGCGCTGGCCGGCATCGCGCGCCCCTCGATCGGGCTGATCACCAATGCCGGTGCCGAGCATCTGGAAGGCTTCGGCGATCTGGATGGCGTGGCGCGCGCCGAAGGCGAGCTGGTGGCTTCGTTACCCAGCGATGGCACCGCCATCGTCAACGCCGACGATCCCTATGCGCCGTTGTGGCGGAACATGACCCGTGCGCGTGTCAGCAGCTTCGGTTTCGGCATCACCGCCGATGTGCGTGCCGACGACATGAGGCTCACCGTCGGCGAGCGCGGCTTCGCGGCGCGCTTCGAGCTGGAAGCCGAAGCGGGTCGCATTCCGGTGGAGCTGGCGCTGGCCGGACGCCACAACGTGCGCAATGCGCTGGCGGCCGCCGCGGCCGCGCTGGCGGCTGGTGCGACCCTGCCGCAGGTGGCGGCGGGTCTTGCCGCCATGCGCGCGGTGCCCGGGAGACTGAACTTCCGTCTGACCGGCGGCGGCGCCTGGCTGATCGACGATTCCTACAACGCCAATCCCAGTTCGGTGCTGGCGGCACTCGAGGTGCTGGCCGAGCTGCCTGGCAAGCGCTGGATGGTGTTCGGCGACATGGGCGAGCTGGGGCCCGAGGCCGAGCGCTTTCATCGCGAGATCGGCAGCGCCGCGCGCGCGCGCGGCGTGGAGCGGCTGTACACGCACGGTCCGCTGTCGGCGCAGGCGGCTGAAGCCTTTGGCACCGGCGCCGAAGCGCACATGGATGCAGCGACGCTGATCGATGCGCTGCGGGCGGCGCTGCAGCCCCAGGTGCGGTTGCTGATCAAGGGTTCGAGGCTCAACAGACTGGAGCGCGTGGTTGACGCGCTGTGCGGCGCGCCTGACGCGCGCAAAGTGGGATGAGAGATGCTGTACTGGTTGGCGAAGCAGCTGGCGGTCGACTACTCGCTGTTCAATGTGTTCTCGTATCAGACGCTGCGCGCCATTCTCGCCACGATGTCGGCGCTGTCGATCGCGCTGCTGATCGGTCCGCGCATGATTGCGCGCTTGTCGCGTTACCAGATCGGGCAGGTGGTGCGCACCGACGGTCCCAGGTCGCATCTGCCCAAGGCCGGCACGCCCACCATGGGTGGCGCGCTGATCATCGTCGCCATCGCCATTGCCACGCTGTTGTGGGCCGATCTGTCCAATCGCCTGGTGTGGATTGCGCTGGCGGTGCTGCTGGGCTTCGGCCTGATCGGCTTCTGGGACGATTATCTGAAGCTGGTGGTGGGCAATTCGCGCGGTCTGGTCGCGCGCTGGAAGTATTTCTGGCAGTCGGTGGTGGGCATCGGCGCCGCGGCGTGGCTGTACTTCACTGCGCAGGTTCCTGCCGAGACCACCTTTTTCGTGCCCTTCTTCAAGATGGTGGGGCTGCCGCTGGGCGCGGCGGGTTTCATCGTGCTCAGCTACCTGATGATCGTCGGCATGAGCAATGCCGTGAACCTCACCGACGGTCTCGATGGGCTGGCCATCGGTCCGGCGGTGATGGTGGCGACAGGTCTCGGCGTGTTTGCCTACGCCAGCGGCAATGCCGTGGTGGCCAACTATCTGTCGATTCCGCGGGTGCCCGGTGCCGGCGAGCTGGTGATTTTCTGCGGCGCGCTGGCCGGTGCAGGCCTCGGCTTCCTGTGGTTCAACACCTATCCCGCGCAGGTGTTCATGGGCGACATCGGCGCGCTGGCGCTGGGCGCCGGATTGGGGCTGGTGGCCGTGGTGGTGCGCCAGGAAATCGTGGCGCTGGTGATGGGCGGCATCTTCGTGCTGGAAACCGCCTCGGTAATCCTGCAGGTGGCGTCGTTCAAGCTCACCGGCAAGCGCATCTTCCGCATGGCACCGATCCACCATCACTTCGAACTGAAGGGCTGGCCCGAGCCCAAGGTCATCGTGCGCTTCTGGATCATCAGCCTGCTGCTGGTGCTGACTGGTCTTGCGACGTTGAAGCTGCGATGACCGGCAATCTCAACAATTCGCGTGCGGTGGTGGTGGGTCTGGGCAAGAGCGGCCTGTCGGCGGTGCGTTATCTGCGCGCGCAGGGTGCGCGGGTGGCCGTTACCGACAGCCGTGCCGCGCCGCCGGCGTTGGCACAGCTGCAGCAGCTCGATGCGCAGTTGCCGGTACGGCTGGGCGGCTTCGATACCGCGTTGCTGGCGGATGCCGATCTGGTGGTGGTCTCCCCGGGCGTGGCGGTCAGCGGCGCTTTCTTTGCAGCGGCGCAGTCCCGCGGCATCCCGGTGGTGGGCGACATCGAACTGTTTGCACGCGCGGCGCAGGCGCCGGTAGTTGGTATCACCGGCACCAATGGCAAGAGCACGGTGACCACGCTGCTCGGCTGCATGGCGCAGCGGGCCGGGCGGCGCGTGCGCGTCGGCGGCAATCTGGGCGAGCCGGCACTGGATCTGCTGCAGACCGATACCGAGCTGTACGTGCTGGAGCTGTCCAGCTACCAGCTCGAGACCACCGACTCGCTGCAACTGGCGGCAGCGGTGATCCTCAACATCAGTCCCGATCATCTCGACCGCTATGCCGATGTGTCGGCCTACGCCGCGGCCAAGGCGCGCATCTACATGTGCTGTCAGGTGGCGGTGCTGAACGCCGACGACGCGCTGGTGGCATCCCTTCCCACCGGCGCTGCGCAGTGCCGCAGTTTTTCGCTGCGCGATGGCAGCAATGCCGACTATCGCCTGCTGCAGCAGGGCGGCGAGCACTGGCTGGCCTGTGGCGCTGAAGCGCTGCTGCCGGTGAGCGCGATGAAACTGGCCGGCCGCCACAATGTGGCCAATGCGCTGGCCAGTCTGGCGCTGGGCGATGCGCTGCAGCTGCCGCGCGCTGCCATGCTGGCCGAGCTGCGCGAATTTGCCGGTCTTGCGCACCGCACGCAGTGGGTGGCCGAGCGGCGCGGCGTGCGTTACATCGACGATTCCAAGGGCACCAATGTCGGCGCCACGCTGGCGGCGGTGGCAGGACTGGATGGGCCACTGCTGGTCATCGCCGGCGGCGAGGGCAAGGGCCAGGATTTCGTGCCGCTCCGTGCCGCCTTCGGCGGCAAGGTGCGGTTGACGGTGCTGATCGGACGCGATGCGCGCGCGCTGGGCGCTGCGCTGGATGGCGTCTGCGCGCTTGAATATGCCGACACGCTGCCGCAGGCAGTACAGATTGCCGCGCGTGCGGCACGCAGCGGTGACACCGTGCTGCTGTCGCCGGCCTGCGCCAGCCTCGACATGTTCCGCGACTATGCGCACCGCGGCGATGTGTTCGCGCATGCGGTGCGGGAGCTGGCGGCATGAGCGCCACTGCAGCCAGCGTCACCCGCGTTGATGCGCGCAACAGCGGCGTGCGCTTCGATCCCGTGCTGTTGATGCTGGTCAGCAGCATCGTGCTGCTGGGCCTGATCATGGTGACCTCGGCCTCGATCACCATTGCGGCGCGCGATGGTGGTGAGCCCTTCGCCTATCTCGAGCGGCAGCTGATTCTGGTGGTGCTGGGCGTGGGGCTGGGCGCCGTCGCATTCATGATGCCCATCGCCAGGCTGGAACAGCTGGCGCTGCCGTTGCTGATCGTCGCCGGCGTGCTGCTGCTGGCGGTGCTGGTGCCGGGACTGGGTCATGTGGTGAACGGCTCGCGGCGCTGGCTGCGTATCGCCGGTTTCAACTTCCAGGTGTCGGAAGCAGCGCGCGTGCTGACGCTGATCTACATCGCCAGCTACTGCGTGCGTTTCGAGACTGCGCTGCGCAGCAGCCTCGGCGGCCTGGCGCGACCGTTGGCCCTGCTGGGACTGATGGCACTGCTGCTGCTGGCGGAGCCGGATTTCGGCGCGGCGATTGTGCTGTTCGTCACCGGCTTCGGCGTGCTGTTCCTGGCCGGCGCGCAGCTGCGCTGGGTGCTGGCGGCCACAGTGGGCGGCGCTGCAGCGGCGGCGGCGCTGGTGATGATGTCGGGTTATCGCATGCGCCGGCTGACTGCCTTCCTCGATCCATGGGCCGATCCATTCAACAGCGGCTTCCAGCTGACGCAGTCACTGATCGCCATCGGCCGTGGCGAGTGGTTCGGCGTGGGTCTGGGCGCCAGCGTGCAGAAGCTGTTCTACCTGCCCGAGGCACACAACGATTTCCTGTTTGCGGTGCTGGCCGAGGAACTGGGCCTGGTCGGTGTGGTGCTGACGCTGGGCCTGTTCCTGGCACTGGCGTGGCGCGTGTTTGCGCTGTCGCGGCGTGCGCAGGCCGCCGGCATGAAATTCCACAGCTATCTGGCCGCCGGTTTCGGGCTGTGGCTGGCGGTGCAGGCCTTCGTCAACATCGGTGTGAACATGGGCGTGCTGCCCACCAAGGGCCTGACGCTGCCATTGATGAGCTATGGCCGCAGCAGTTTGCTGGTCACGCTGGCCTGGCTGGGCCTGATCATGCGCGTGCATCACGAAGTGGCTGCCGGTGCGCGTGGCGCCGCGCGCGAGAGGCGTGCATGAGCGCGCCCACCATCCTCATCATGGCTGGCGGCACTGGCGGCCACGTATTCCCGGCGCTGGCGCTGGCGCGTGCACTGCGCGCGCGTTCCTGGCAGGTGATCTGGCTGGGCACGCGCCGCGGACTGGAAGCGCGCGTGGTGCCGGCCGAACAGATTCCGATCGAGTGGTTGAGCATCAGTGGCCTGCGCGGCAAGGGCGCGCTGGCCTGGCTGCTGGCGCCGCTCCGTCTGGCGCGCGCGCTGTTCGACGCCCTGCGCGTGATGCGCCGTCATCGGCCCGCGGTGGTGATCGGTCTGGGCGGGTTTGTCTCGGGACCCGGCGGCGTGGCGGCCTGGCTGACGCGACGTCCGCTGCTGATCCACGAGCAGAACGCCATTGCCGGTTTCACCAATCGCTGCCTGGCGCGGCTGGCGCGCCAGGTGCTGGCGGCCTTTCCCGATGCCTTCGGCAGCGGGGTGGTCAGCACGGTGATCGGCAATCCGGTGCGCGAAGAGATCAGCGCATTGCCGTCGCCGGCGACGCGCTTCGCCGCACGCAGCGGGTCGATCCGCGTGTTGGTGGTGGGCGGCAGCCAGGGCGCGACGCGACTGAACACCGTGGTGCCGCATGCGCTGGCGCGCGTGGCCGGCGAGCTGGTGCTGGAAGTGCGGCATCAGTCCGGCGAACGCTGGCTGGACGCCGCGCAGCGCAGCTACGGTGAGGCGCAGGTTCACGCGCGCGTGACCGCATTCATTGATGACATGGCCGAGGCCTATGGCTGGGCGGACCTGGTGATCTGCCGCTCCGGCGCATTGACCGTGTCGGAGCTGGCGGCGGCAGGCGTCGGCGCCGTGCTGGTGCCATTTCCGGCTGCGGTTGACGATCACCAATGGCACAACGCTTCTTACCTGGTGCGCGAGGGCGCGGCGTTGGTTATTGCCGACCGCGAGCTGACCGCCGAGAAGCTGGGCAGCGCGCTGCTGGAACTGTGCCGCGGCCGGGGCCGCCTGATCGCGATGGCGGAACGGGCGCGGTTGCTGGCGCGTCCGCAGGCCACCGCTGAACTGGTCGCGGCCTGCACGCAGTTCACGGAGGTGGCGGCATGAACCAGCGCATGCGTCGCATCGGCACCATCC
>JAIBJM010000083.1 GCA_020029535.1 Gammaproteobacteria bacterium
ATCGACGACGACATCGGATGGTATCGTGCCGACCGGCTGGATGCCCGCCATCTTCATGATGGTCGTGAACATGTCCACCGAGTTGACCAGTGCGTCCGACGCGCGATTTCTGGCGACGCCCGGGCCGGTGACGATCAACGGAACGTTGACGCCGCCCTCGTACACGGAACCCTTCGCTTTGCCTTTCGAAAAGGGCGCGTCGACCACGGGTCCGAAGGTGCCGTTGTCGCCCATGAAGATCACGTACGTGTTGGCGCGCGTCGCAGGGTCCAGCGCTGCCAGCAACCGGCCAAGCTCTGTATCGAGGGCTTCGACCATGGCCTCGAAATACCGTCTATCGGTAACGGCCGGCGTGACCTGCGGATCCAGATCCGAATGGTCCTTGACCCACAGTGAACGGGGCGGCACATGACCCGGCAGATGGGGCAGGTTGAATGCAAACCACATGAACCACGGACGATCGCCCGTGGCGCGGATCCACGCCATCGCGTCATCGACTTTCCTGGTAGCCGCGTAGCCCGTCGCGCCGGAGAACTTGCCATCGTCAATCTGGTTCCAGGCGAAATAGCCGTCGGGAAATCCTCGCAGCTGACCCGAGTAGTGATCGAAGCCGGCCAGATTGGGGTGACGCTCCCAGCCGTTCGAGCCATCGGCCAGGTGCCACTTGCCGATGGCGGCCGTCGCATAACCGAGTTCGCGATGCGCGGCGAATGCCTTCGGCAGCGTGAATTCATCGAGGCTGAGCCCGCGCCCGAATCGCCCGTCAGCCAACCAGGCGGGAGGTCCCATTCCTGCTTCCATGGATTCATTGGCCGGTCTCGCCGGTGGTTGTTCGGGCCGCGGGCCGCCTCTGCCCCGAGCCATGGCAGGAGGGCCCATTCCCGCTTCCTTGGGTGCACCAGCCGGCTTCGCCGGAGGTGCAGGCCATGAGCTGGCTTCACCGCCGTCACCGGTGGGAGAACCAATGCCGGTGCGGAACCCGTAGCGTCCGGTCAACAGCGTCGCACGCGTCGGCGAGCAGACCGGCTGCGACCAGTAGTTATTGAAGCGCACACCCTCGGCAGCCAGTCGATCCAGGTTCGGCGTCGGTGGAGGATTGGCGCCGACGCCAAAGGCACGCAGCACCTCGATGCCCATGTCATCGCTGATGATCAGCAGAATGTTGGGCGGTTTCGAGCGGGCCTTGTCTGCCGCGGGCTGCTGCTGCGTCGCGGCTGTTGCCGTCATCGCAAGACAAAGACACATCGCGACAATGCTGCCGCGTCGAAACGAACCTGAAACCGCTGATTGCATGGCAGCGAGGGTACGCGAGGTCACTCGCGCCCCGCAGTGCCACAAATGAGGTAGCTGTACATACCCCCAACGGGTTATCTGATCACAGGTTGTTCACCTGCCGCAGCCGCTGCCGCCACTGATACTGCGGTTCACTGTGACGACGCATGGCGTCGATGGCGGACAGCAGATCCAGCGGTGACAGGCGACCGGCGGTGGCCGGCTGGTAGTGCAGCAGTCCGCGGCAGCAGAGCTGCGGATCGATGATGGCAACGAAACGACCCTGTTGCGCATCCAGCAGCCCGCGCAATGTCAGGGCGGCGCCCGACGCGTACGCGCTCAATGTGACCAGGGCGTGATCATCGCCCAGCTGCGAGACCCAGCTGCGATCGCGTTGTGCAACGCGCGACAGCGCCAGCGGCCGCACGCCGCGGGCCAGGCAGGCATCGCGCAGGATGGTCATCCAGCGATCCGCCTCGATGCCGTGATTGCCGAAATCATCGGGGTGCGAAAACAGCAGCGCCCAATCCTCGCCCAGCCATTCGGCGAACGGGCGCGCGAACGGCAGCAGGCTGCCGGGAGAGGCCGGGTGGGACAGCAGCAATGTGGCCATGATGGGACTCCTCGGGACGCTTGAAACTGGCGTCCAAAGTACGCAGCCGGCCGTCTGGAAGCAGTCGGGATTTAGTTACATCCCGGTTACGTGACGGCTGCCCGCCCGCCTGCGGTACTGCTTCACAAACTTTGACATCCGAATAGTTCGTGACACGAAACATTCACACAATGGCGGCAACTTAAGCGCGCCCCGGGACCTCCAACCGGAACACTGATCCGACAGGAGTCCGAACATGTCCGCCATTTTCATGTCTGTGCTGGTATTCAACATTGCTGCCACCGCGGTGGTAGTGCTGGCTTTTGCCGCCGACACCATCCGCGTCGCCCTGGGCCGCTGATCTATTGCGGCGCTCCGCCCTGCCCTGCCGCGACCGGCGGCTGTGGCATGTCCAGCGCCAGCTCGAGCTTTTTCCGCTGCCTCATCACATGCAGCTTGAGTGATTCGCCGGGCCGGTAGGAACGCAGAATCTGCAGCGCATGCCCTGCGTTGTCCGGCACCCGCCCACCGATGTCGAGAATGACATCGCCATCTTCCAGCTTCAGTCGCGCGTCTGACGGCGCTCGCACCACCAGCAGACCCTTGTCGGCGCCGAAGTAACGGCCCAGTGCCGGCGTCAATTCGGCCAGCTCCATGGCGCCGAAGCCACCCAGATTCCTGCGCCCCAGTCTCACCAGCCGATCATCGAGCCGCCGGCCCAGATCCGCTGCTTCGGGCAGTTCCGGAATATCCGGCCGCGCGCGGCGCGGCCGGCCGGCGCCCTGAACCGGCGTCACCTGCGTCTTCACCAGCTTGCCATCGCGGCGGTATTCCAGCGCCACCGGCACGCCCACCCTGGCCGCCGAGATGGCCGTTATCAGCTGCTCGCCCGCCGAACGATCGGCGCTGTTGCGCAGCGCGTCGCCGGCCCATGACACCACGATGTCATTGGCCTGCAGACCCGCCATCGCGGCGGGTCCGCCAGGGCTGACGCTGATGACACGCACGCCTTCACTGGCTTCACCAGGTTGCAGACGGCTTTCAATGGCCATGCCGATCATCGGTCCCTGCCTGTGAGGCTCGGCAGCCTGCGCGCTGAAAGCCATGGCCGCGGCCAGCACCGGCAACAGCCAGCGCAGACCCGGAACGACCCGTGAGGAAGTGCTCATAGAAACTCTCCATTATTCGTGTTTGCCCAACGGTCGCGGCGCGTTGCCTCGGCAAAGCGCACGCCGACCAGTGAATTCATCAACTGCACACGCTCATCCCACAGCCGCCGCACCTCGCCGCGGCCAGCCTCGGGCAGCGACAGTTGCTCATCCAGCTGCTGGATGCGCGCCTGCAATTCATCGATGGCCATGGTGGTGCCCGCCTGCTCCACTGCCGGACGCCGTGGCAGCTGCCCCAGCAGCGCTTCGAGCTGCTGCGACCGCGCCACCAGGCTCGCGACGCCATCATTGCTGGCCTGCAGCGGCACCATCTGCCGGTTCACCGACCATGGCCGCGCCATCACCAGCGCCAGCAACGTCAGCATCACCAGCACTGCGGCGGCCACCCGCCAAAGCGACGCAGCCGGCAGCGTCGGCGCGCGGCGCAATGCCGCATCCACCGCTGCCCAGCCAGCGGCTGGCGGTTGCAGCACCGGTAAGCGACGCAACCTTGCACTCAGTTCCTGATCGTCGATGGGCACGCCATATCTCCTGTCCCGGGTTGCAGCGCCGCGCGCAGCTGCCGATGCGCGCGCGCCAGCTGTGATTTCGAAAAGCTCACGCTGCGACCGTGCAGCCGTGCAATCTCCTCGTGGGTATAGCCTTCGACGTCGTGCAGCCAGACCACCTGGCGGGAAACGGCCGGCAGTTTCTCCAGCGCGTGTTCCAGTCCCTGCGACAGTTCTTGGCCGGGCACAGCATCAGCCGTCAGCGGTTCCGCCAGCTGCGGCGACAGCCACAACAGGCGCCGATGCCAGGGCGAACGCAGATGCATCAGCGCACGGCTGACAGCGATGCTGCGCACCCAGCCGGCGAACGACCCGCTGCCGTGGTAGGCCCCAATGCCGCGCAGCAGCTCGACAAACACATCCTGCAGCAGCTCTTCAGCCACCGCCGGACGCACCACCAGCCGCCGGATCAGCGTGTACACCGGTGCGGCAAGGCATTGATAAAGCTCGTGATATGCCTCGCGCTGGCCGGCGCGGGCGCGTTCGATCAGCGCGGGATCAATCTGTACATCGAGAAACTGTGACATCGGATGCTTAGATGCATCACGACGGCAAAAGGTCGCAGCGACAGAAGAATGCGGGCTTCAGCCCGGTGTGGCCGCTTCCAGCTGTTCGCTGGCCGCCACCCATGCGGCCTCCGCCGCGGCAGTCTGCTTCTCCAGCGTGGCGCGCTGGGCCAGCAGCTCGCGCAGTTTGTCCTTGCCCTCGGGCAGGTACAGCCCCGGGGCGGCCAGCTTCGCTTCCAGCGCCACGCGCTGTGCCGACAGCGTGGCCAGCTGCTTCTCGCTGCGCTCCACCGCCGCACGGAGCGGGGTCAGCTGCGCGCGCTGGTCGGCTTCGTCACGCCGGCGTTGTTTGCGCTGCTCTGCGCTCTCCACAGGCACGGTGACCGGCGTCGCGGCCGCCGGCTTCGACGCGGGCTGCACGGCAATGCCCTCTCCGGCGCCTCCAGCCAACCATTGCGCATAGTCTTCCAGGTCGCCATCGAACACTTCGGCGCGTCCGTGATGCACGACGATGAACTGGTCGGCCACGGTATTCAGCAGATGACGGTCGTGCGAAACCAGCACCACGGCGCCGCTGTAGTCCTGCAGCGCCACCGCGAGCGCCTGGCGCATCTCGAGATCCAGATGATTGGTGGGCTCATCCAGCAACAGCAGATTGGGCCTCAGGTAGGTCACCAGCGCCAGCACCAGCCGCGCCTTCTCGCCACCGGAGAAAGGCGCCACCGGTTCGAATACACGATCGCCGCGAAAGCCGAAGGTGGCCAGATAGTCGCGCAGCTCCGCCTCGGTCTGGCGTTTGGCGCGCGCGCCACCGATGCGCCGCAGATTCTCCAGCGACGAATCGCCCGGCTTCAGTTGTTCCATATGGTGCTGCGCGAAGTAACCGATGCGCAGCTCGCGTGCCTCGGTGCGCGTGCCGCCCAGCGTCGGCAGCACACCGGCCAGCAGCTTCATGCAGGTGGACTTGCCGGCGCCGTTCTTGCCCAGCAGCGCCAGGCGATCGCCGGGTGATAACGTCAGACTCACCTTCGACAACAATGGTTTGCCGTCGTAGCCCACACTCTGCTCGTCGATGGCCAGCAGCGGACGCGGCAGCTTGTCGGGTTCGGCGAATGCAAACTCGAAGGCCGGCGAATCCACGTGTGCCGGTGCGATGCGCTGCATGCGTTCCAGCGCCTTGAGCCGGCTCTGCGCCTGGCGCGCCTTGGACGCCTTGGCGCGGAAGCGCTCGACGAAGGATTCCATGTGACTGATTTCGCGCTGCTGACGCACGTACAGCGCCGACTGCTCGGCCAGCTCGGCGGCGCGCTGCGCCTCGAAGGCCGAGTAGTTGCCGCGATAGGCGTGCACGGTACCGTGCTCGATATTGACGATGCGGTCGCAGACGCGATCGAGAAACTCGCGGTCGTGCGCGATCAGCAGCAACGTGCCCTGATATTCGCGCAGCCAGATTTCCAGCCACAGGATGGCGTCGATATCGAGATGGTTGGTGGGTTCGTCCAGCAGCAGCAGATCGGAGCGACACATCAGCGCGCGCGCCACATTGATGCGCACGCGCCAGCCGCCCGAGAAGGCGCGGATCGGCCGCTCTTCATCGGCAGTGTCGAACCCCAGTCCATGCATCAGCGTCGCGGCGCGTGCGCGCGAATCGTAGCCACCCACTTCGGCATAGCGCGCGTGCAGCGTGCCCAGGCGCATGCCGTCATCGGCCGCTTCGGCTACCGCGATGGCACGCTCGATGTCGCGCAGCTCGGCATCGCCATCCAGCACGAATTCGACGGCCGGCTGATCGGTGGCCTCCACGTCCTGAGAGACATGCGCCGTCTGCAGGTTGGAGGGCATGGCGAAATTGCCGGCGTCCGGATGCAGGGTGCCCAGCACCAGCTCCATCAGCGTGGATTTGCCGCTGCCGTTCTCGCCGGTGATGCCGGTCTTCTCGCCGCGGAACAGGCTGAAGGTGGCATTGGCAAAAAGCACGCGTGGGCCGCGGCGCACCGCGACTTCGGAAAAGTTCAGCATGAGAGGGGCGCCAATGTAGGCGACGCCCCGGCGCTTATCAACCGCAATCAGCGCAACATCAGCAGCAGGCCGGCCAGCGCCCCGGCCACGATCACCTCGATGACGCCGCGTTTGAAGCGCAGCAGCGCCAGCGCCGCGGCCAGCGCCAGCAATGCGGCGACCCAGTCGAAACGACCGCCGAAGCCTGCGGGCCAGAACACATGCCAGGCAAAGAACAGCGCCAGATTGACGATGATACCCACCACCGCCGCGGTGACCGCGGTCAGTGGCGCGGTGAACTTCAGCTCGTTATGCGTGGACTCCACCAGCGGTCCGCCGGCGAGGATGAACAGGAATGAAGGCAGGAAGGTGAACCAGGTCACCAGCATCGCGGCCAGCACTGCACCCGCCAGCAGCTGGTCGCCGCCCAGCACCTGCTGCTGCCACGCACCGACGAAGCCGACGAAGGTCACCACCATGATCAGCGGGCCCGGTGTGGTTTCACCCAGCGCCAGCCCATCGATCATCTGCGTCGGCGTCAGCCAGCCGTAGGCATCCACCGCGCCCTGATACACGTAGGGCAGTACAGCGTAGGCGCCACCGAAGGTCAGCAGCGCGGCCTTGGTGAAGAACCAGCCCATCTGCGTCAGCGTGCCCTGCCAGCCGAAGGCCGCCAGCAGCCATGCCATCGGCAGCGACCACAGCAACAGACCGATGATCACGATGCGCATCAGCCGCGCCGCGCTGAAACGCGCATGCGGCGGCGGCGGTGTGTCATCGTCGATGATGGCCGCGCCGCTGGAACCCTGCGCCGCGCCATGCTTCGTGCTCGATGCGAAGTACTGCGGATGACGGCGCGAGATCAGATAGCCCGAGAGCGCGGCCGCGCCGATCACCAGCGGAAATGGCACTTTCAGCAGCATCGACAGCAACGCCACCGCGGCGATGGCCCACAGCAGTGGATTGCGCAGCGTGCGGCCGCCGATGCGCACCGCGGCCTGCAGCACGATGGCGGTAACCACGGGCTTGATGCCGTAGAACACCGCGGCCACCGCCGGCAGATGGCCGAAGGCCATGTACAGCCACGACAGCAGGATCAGCACCAGCAGCGACGGCAACACGAACAACGCACCGGCCACGATGCCGCCCCAGGTCCGATGCATCAGCCAGCCGATATAGGTAGCCAGCTGCTGCGCCTCGGGACCCGGCAGCAACATGCAGTAGTTCAGTGCATGCAGGAAGCGCCGCTCGGAAATCCAGCGGCGCTTCTCCACCAGCTCCTGGTGCATGATGGCGATCTGGCCGGCCGGCCCGCCGAAGCTGATGAAGCCCAGCTTCAGCCAGAAGCGCAGGGCCTCGCCGAAGCGCACGTCTCGCGGAGGGTCATACATCCAGGCCATTTCATCAAAAAACCGCGGAAAGGCAATCTGCTATTGTCAGTTGCCCGCCCGCCCGAGGTCCCGGTCGCACCGGTCAGTATGCCCACCCGCGAGATTCTGCTGATTGTCGGTCTGATTCTGCTCAATGGGTTCTTTTCGATGTCCGAGATGGCACTGGTGTCATCCAGACGCGCCCGCCTGCAGGCTGCCGCAGATCGCGGCAGCAACGGCGCCCGAATCGCCCTGCGCCTGCTGGCTGATCCCACCAACTTCCTGTCTGCGGTACAGGTCGGCATCACGCTGATCGCCATCCTGACCGGTGTGTACAGCGGCGCCATACTGGCGCAGCAGCTGGCAACAGCCCTGCCTGCGCTGGGCATTCCATTGCGGTATGCCGACGATGCCGCCTATGCGCTGGTGATCACCGCGGCGACCTTTCTGTCGCTGATCCTTGGTGAACTGGTGCCCAAGCGCATCGCACTCAGCAATGCCGAATCGCTGGCCATATTCGTCGCACCCATCATGCGCGGCTTCGCGCTGCTGATGACGCCCATCGTGTGGATACTGCGCGGTGCCGTCGACCTGGTGCTCAAGCTCGTACCGGTAGCCGCTGCGCCGCAGAGCTCGGTCACTGAAGATGAAGTGCGCTCGATGATTGCCGAGGCCACGCAGCACGGTGTGTTCCTGGCCAGCGAACGGAAGATGATCGAAGGCGTGCTGACGCTGGCCGACCGCAAGGTGGAATCCATCATGGTGCCGCGCCCGGACCTGATCTGGCTGGACATCAACGAACCGATCGCAGCACTGTGGGAACAGGCCCGGAGCAGCGGCCATGCGCGCTTCATCGTGTCGCGCGGCACACTGGACCAGATGGTGGGCGTGATCACGCTGGCCAATCTCAGCGAAGCGGTCAGGCGCGGCGTGCTGGACGAGTCCACCGACCTCGAAGCGCCGTTGCATGTGCCGGCCCGCATCACCGCGCTGCAGCTGCTCAACACGCTGCGGAATTCCAGCACGCACCTGGCCATCATCACCGACGAATTCGGCGGCATTGCCGGGGTCGCGACGCCGGTGGACATCCTGCGCGCCATCGCCGGCGACCTGCGCGACCTCGGCAGCCGCGAGCGTGCCGAGATCCTGCAGCGCGAAGACGGCTCCTGGCTGGTGGACGGCCATCTGGCGATCGGGGAGCTGGAGCAGCAGCTCGGACGGAGCGATCTCACCTCAGCCGGCGACTATCACACCGTCGCCGGCTTCGTACTGGCGCGCCTGGGTCGCATACCGCGGGCCGGCGATACGCTGACCTGGCATCACCTGAAGATCGACATCGTCGACATGGACGGTTCGCGCATCGACAAGCTGATCATTCAGGTGGTCAGGAAACCGGTGAGCTGATAGCCGAACAGCACGAAGCCCGCCGTCATGATCAGCACATTGGCCGCGTAGGCTCCGCGCCGGAACGTATCGCTGCGCCGCCAGAGCTGGAAGGCCAGCAGAATGAAGGTCAGGGCAACGATCTGCCCCAGCTCCACGCCGATGTTGAAGGCAATCATGTTGCCGACCAGCCCGTCCCGCGACAGCGCCAGTTCCTGCAGCTTGGTCGACAAGCCGAAGCCATGTGCGAGGCCGAACAGCAGCACCGCGGCGCGGCTGTTGATGGCCAGACCCATGCGCTTGAAGGCGCCGATGTTCTCTAGCGCCTTGTACACCACCGACAGCCCGATGATGGCATCGACGATGTAAGCATTGGCGTGGATGCCGGCCAGCACGCCCAGCAGCAGCGTAGTGCTGTGCCCGATGGCGAACATCGTGGCGTAGATCGCCACATCCTTGAGCCGGTACAGGAAGAAGATCACGCCGGCCAGGAACAGCAGATGATCGTAGCCGGTCACCATGTGCTTGGCGCCCAGATACATCAGCGGCAGGAAATGCACGCCGGACAGCGACTCCAGGTAACTGGCGTCGCCGCTGGCCACGCCGTGTCCGAAGGCCGCGGTAGCCAGACAGACCAGCAGCACCGCGCCGACTATGCGCCTCATTTGAAGATTCCGTAGTCGACGATGTTGTTGAAATAGCCGCTGACCGTCAGCGTGATGGTCACCGGCTTGCCCGCGACATTCAGCCAGAACCAGCCATGCTCGCCGCTGAAGGGCGCCACCAGCGAACCATTGCCGGAACGACCCGACTGCTGTTCTTCATAACGGACGAAGGCCTCGCCGGCATTCGGCTCATGACCGTGGAAGTCGGTGTACACATCGCCGTCCGCCTGCCAGGAATAGAGGATGACCTGCGCGGCATCGAGCACAGCCTTGACCTCGGTCTCCTTGTCCTGCGGCAGCACCACCTTGATGGTGCGCGTCTGCGGCGCCTGCGGCTTGATCTGCGACACCGCAGGATTCGGCAGCGGTGTGGGCTCACCGGCATCGGGCACCTTGATCTGGCGATACTGCTCGTTGCCACCGACGACATCCTTGATCTGCAGCGTGCGCACCGGCTCATTCATCGCCGTCAGACCCATACGCTTGCCCAGCCCGGTGGGATCGATGCCGTACTCGGCCGGCAGTATGAACAGCAGCAGGATCAGCGCCGCGCCCGCCAATGCCGCAGCAATGCTGCCCAGCAGCCGCCGCGCGGGTGGCGGCGCGGCTTCGAATGGAGAAATCGGACTATTCACGACTGGGACCCCCGATATGAATGATGCGACTGCGCTGATTCTACGGCGCATGAGCAAAAAGCCCTCAACATCGGTGCTGAGGGGGTAGGACGGACCGGCACAGGACGGGCCGGAAACCAATACTTTCGTGTGTCGGCAGAAAACATGCGCTTATCCAATGACATCACCGGGTCACTTTGCCACGCGAGGAAGCAAACCGCGCAGACAGGCTGCGAGCCACGGCGCAACCGCTGTGACAAGAATCACCAGAGGCCAGAGATTGCCGTCTCGAAAGGTGTAGGCCTCGAACAGTTGAGCCCACGTCTTCCGCGATACCTGGACACTATGACTCTCGTCGCTGGAGGCTGCCAGGCGAGTCGCTGGAGTCGGCTCTCACGGTGACGCCGGCAGCGTCACGCCGTTCCCGGATTTCATATCCACGGCATGCTGAAAAATCCGTTCAAACATCGCTGCCGCAGTGGCGATAACGACAGAGCCGAAGGTGATGAGGATGCCTATAAAAACTCCGCCGGCACGATCATCACTATTGCCCAACATAATGAAAAGCTCTCCCACCGCAACAAAACCGACTATAGCCAACGCACAAAATTTTATGGTCCGCAGAGCTTTCACGGTCGCGTGTGAGAATGCCTGATTCTGTCTGATGTATCCCAACGCCTTGAATGCCTGATAAAGCGCTACGAAAAATGGAATGGACGCCAAATACGCATACGCCAGAAATGGATCCTTGAAATAGATCTCAAAGAGGGTGGCGTGCGCGTTTCTGCCTTCGATGTGCGGTTCCCAAAGCATGAGAGCAAGAGCACCAATGCCCATGAGCACGATGACCGCCTGAAGAAATATCGCTGGAACAACGAGTGATCGCTCTTTCATTTCCAGGCACGCTCGCGCTGCATGATCAGTAGATCCAGAGTTTCCACGAAATCGATGATGTGCTGATCTTCCCGTTGTCTCGCAGCCGACAGAGACATCGGATCATCGAAGACAATTGCGCTCAGCCAGCGCAAGGCATGCCTTCTTTCCACGCTCGGTGGTGGCGTAACCATCCGCATCGACTAGAGCACAGCCCCTCTTATGCCGTCAATCGCGCCCAGAGTAGCCGCGTACTGCCCGCATCGGTGCTGAGGGAGATGGCTTCGGCACAGGCGTGTCGGGCGCCGAGCGACGGCCGATCAGCGGCGAGCGATGCTTTAGCCTCGCGCGC
>JAIBJM010000013.1 GCA_020029535.1 Gammaproteobacteria bacterium
CGGCGCCAGATGTCGCAGCAGCGGATGGTCATCGGGCGGCGCGTCGGTGTACAGGCAGCTGCCGAAGCGGCGCGGATCATTCAGCCGCAGCGCCTGACCGGAGTCCAGCCGCAGTTCGAGGTGATCGTGGCTCAGTCGCGGTGTGCCGATGGGCAGTACGCGCAGGCTTCCCGACATGCCCAGATGCAGCAGCAGCGTGCCGACATCGAGCCGCAGCAGCAGATACTTGGCGCGGCGCTCCACCGCGAGAATTTTCCGGCCGCTGAGCAGCGCGGGGAGACCGGGAGCTACCGGCCAGCGCAACCGCGCTTCATGCACCGACACTGCGGCAATGACGCGGCCGCGCAGGTGCGGCTCAAGGCCGCGGCGGGTGGTTTCGACCTCGGGCAGCTCGGGCATCGCAGGATTCGCGATGCGGCCGGGCTACTTGATCTTGGTTTCTTTGTAGGCGACGTGCTTGCGCACGACCGGATCGTACTTGAGCACTTCCATCTTCTCGGGATGCAGGCGCTTGTTCTTCATCGCCACATAGAAGTGGCCGGTCTTCGCCGAAGACAGCAGTTTTACTTTTTCACGCATGGGCGTTTCCTGCTCAGATCCGCTGGCCGCGTGCGCGCAGCTTGGCCACCACGCTCTCGAAACCGTTCTTTTCGATGGTGCGCAGGGCGGCGGTGCTCAGGCGCAGGCTGACCCAGCGCTTTTCGCTCTCCAGCCAGAAGCGCTGGGTATGGAGGTTGGGCAGGAAGCGGCGCCGCTTGCGGTTGTTGGCATGCGAAACGGTATTTCCCGTTTTTGGCCTCTTGCCGGTGATCTGACAGACGCGGGACATGGCAAAACCTCAAAAAATCAATAACTTGGCTTGCGCAGCGACGTAAACGGGCTGCGAAAGGGCGGCTTTTATATCAGCTGACCGCCCCGGCGGCAACCTCGACCGGCTGGCCGAGGCTCAGTAGACCACCACCGAGCGGATGCTCTCGCCGGCATGCATCAGGTCGAAGGCCTCGTTGATGCGCTCCAGCGGCAGCACATGGGTGATCATCGGGTCGATCTGGATGCGGCCTTCCATGTACCAGTCGACGATCTTGGGCACATCGGTGCGGCCCCGCGCACCGCCGAAGGCCGAACCGCGCCAGACCCGCCCTGTCACCAGCTGGAACGGCCGGGTGGCTATTTCCCGGCCGGCCTCGGCCACGCCGATGATGATGCTTTCGCCCCAGCCGCGATGGCAGGCCTCCAGCGCCTGGCGCATCACCTGGACATTGCCGGTGCAGTCGAAGGTGTAGTCGGCGCCGCCGTCGGTGAGTGCCACCAGGTGCTGCACCAGATCGCCCGACACCCGCTGCGGATTGACGAAGTGGGTCATGCCGAAACGCTTGCCCCATTCTTCCTTACGGTCGTTGAGGTCCACGCCGATGATGCGGTCCGCGCCCACCATTTTCAGCCCCTGGATGACATTGAGGCCGATGCCGCCCAGGCCGAATACCACGCAATTCGAGCCTGGTTCGACCTTGGCGGTGTTCACCACGGCGCCGACGCCGGTGGTGACGCCGCAGCCGATGTAGCAGGCCTTGTCGAAGGGCGCATCGCTGCGGATTTTCGCCACGGCGATATCCGGCAGCACGGTGTAATTCGAGAACGTCGAGCAGCCCATGTAGTGGGCGATGGGCCGGCCCTTGTACGAGAAGCGGCTGCTGCCGTCGGGCATCTGGCCCTTGCCCTGTGTGGCGCGGATGGCGGTGCACAGATTGGTCTTGCGCGACAGACAGGATTTGCACTGGCGGCATTCCGGCGTGTAGAGCGGAATCACATGATCGCCGGGCTTCAACGAAGTAACGCCCGGGCCCACTTCCACTACCACGCCGGCGCCCTCGTGACCCAGGATGGAAGGAAAGATGCCTTCCGAATCCAGGCCGTCGAGCGTGTACGCATCGGTGTGGCAGATGCCGGTGGCCTTGATCTCGATCATCACCTCGCCGAAGCGCGGTCCTTCGAGGTCCAGTTCGACGATTTCCAGTGGTTTCTTTGGCTCGAAGGCCACGGCAGCACGTGTTTTCATGCGCGATAGATTAGCCTAAAGCAGGCCGCGTTCGGCAAACGACAGGCAGCCGTTGTCGGCCACGATGCAGTGGTCCAGCACCCGGATATCCACCAGGGCCAGCGCTTCGCGCAGCCGGCGCGTGATCAACTCGTCGGCCTGACTGGGTTCGGCCACACCCGAAGGATGGTTGTGCGCCAGGATCACCGCGGCCGCATTGCGCGCCAGTGCCTGCTTGACCACCTCGCGCGGATGCACACTGGCGCCGTCGATGGTGCCGCGGAACAATTCATCGAAGGCGATCAGCCGGTGCCGGTTGTCCAGATGCAGGCAGCAGAACAGCTCGTGCGGCTGATCGCGCAGCCGCGCGATCAGGAAGCGGTGCGTGGCCAGCGGCGAGTCCAGCAGCGGGCCGGCACGCATGGCTTCGGCGTAGTAGCGCCGCGCCAGTTCCAGCGCGGCCTGCAGCCGGCAGTAACCGGCCACGCCGAGTCCAGGCATGGCCAGCAGCGTGGCGCGCGGTGCATTCAGCAGTTCACGCAATGAGCCATGACCGCCCAGCAGCTGCCGGCACAGGTCGACGATGTTGAGGCCGCGCACCGGCGAGCTGCCCAGCAGCAGCGCCAGCAGCTCCGCTTCCGACAGCGACTGTGACCCGCTTCCCAGCAATTTTTCACGCGGCCGCTCACCCACCGGCCAGTCACGCATGCGCATGGGGCAAGCATCGGCCGACATGGCTCCAATGTGTGATTCACATATCGGTCGCGCATGGCACGAAAGGAGGGCACTGGCCGATAATCCGCTCATGCAGGGCAAGCGGGTCATTGTCGGGGTGACGGGTGGCATCGCGGCCTACAAGGCGGCCGAGCTGGTGCGCCGGCTGGTGGAGCGCGGCGCCCAGGTCCAGGTGGTGATGACCGCCGGGGCGCAGCAGTTCGTTACCGCCACCACCTTTCAGGCCCTGTCCGGTCGGCCGGTGCGCGACAGCCTGTGGGATGTGGCCGCCGAAGCAGCCATGGGCCATATCGAGCTGGCGCGCTGGGCCGAGCTGATCGTGGTGGCGCCGGCCAGCGCCGATTTCCTGGCCCGTCTGGCGCATGGTCATGCCGACGATCTGCTGACTACGCTGTGTCTGGCCACCGAGGCGCCGATCGCGGTGGCGCCGGCAATGAACCGCATCATGTGGGCCAACGCGGCGACGCAGTCCAATGTGGCTTTATTGCAGCAGCGCGGCGTGCAGGTGCTCGGGCCGGCTGCTGGCGATCAGGCCTGCGGCGAAACCGGTCCGGGCCGCATGCTCGAAGCCGTGCAGATCGCCGACCTGATAGCGCCGGCATTGCAGACTCAGGGTCCGCTCTCGGGCAGGCGCGTGCTGATCACGGCGGGCCCAACGCGCGAGGCGCTGGATCCGGTGCGTTTCATCAGCAATCGCAGTTCGGGAAAGATGGGTTATGCGGTGGCGCAGGCGCTGCGCGAAGCCGGCGCCGAGGTGGTGCTGGTCAGCGGGCCGGTGGCGCTGTGCGCACCCCCAGGCGTGCGTCGCGTGGATGTGGAAAGCGCCCAGCAGATGACGGAGGCCGTGCAGCGCGAACTGCCGGGCACCGCCATTTTCATCGGCGCCGCTGCGGTTGCCGACTACCGTCCCAGCGAATGCGCGGCGGACAAGATCAAGAAAACCGGCGATTGCATGCAGCTGGCGATGAACCGCACCGAAGACATCATCAGCGCCGTGGCGGCACGCGCCGATCGCCCGTTCGTGGTCGGCTTTGCCGCCGAGACCACTGCCGTCGAGCAGCACGCCAGGGAGAAGCTGCTGCGCAAGAATCTCGACCTGATCGCGGCCAACGAAGTAGGCGCCTGCAAGGCCTTCGACTGTGATGAGAATGCGCTGGTGGTGTTGTGGCGCGGCGGACGCCGCGAGCTGCCGAGCGCGCCCAAGCTGGATCTGGCCCGCGCGCTGGTGGCATTGATCGCCGAGCGTTACAGCGAACATCCACAGGCTGCGAACCACGCAGCGCACGGTTAGGTCCCAATGACAGAGCAGCGGCGCCGGGCGCTGAAAGTCCGGATCCTCGATGCGCGCATAGGCAGTGAATTTCCATTGCCGGCCTATGCCACCGGTGGTTCTGCCGGCCTGGATCTGCGCGCCTGCCTCGCCGAACCGCTGATCCTGCAGCCGGGACAGACCGAGCTGCTGCCCACCGGCCTGTCGATCCATCTGGAAGATCCGGCGCTGGCCGCCGTCATCCTGCCGCGCTCGGGTCTGGGCCACAAACACGGCATCGTGCTGGGCAATCTGGTGGGTCTTATCGATTCCGACTATCAGGGGCCGCTGATGGTGTCGTGCTGGAACCGCGGCAACGCGGCATTCACCATCCAGCCCGGCGAGCGTATCGCGCAGCTGGTGGTGGTGCCGGTGGTGCAGGTAGATCTGGAAGTGGTGACGGACTTCGCCACCTCGGCGCGTGGCGATGGCGGCTTCGGCCACAGTGGCCGGCACTGAATCAGGGATTGGTGGCTGAGCGCGAGGTGAGTTCGCGGTAGCGCGCGATGTCAACGTCGAACTGCGCCCGAGTATTGAGCAATTCCTGACGCCGTCTGTCCGCCGCCTTGTGCTGCGCGCGGACTTCGCTCGAAGCGCGCACCAGATCTTCGGCCAGGTCATCGGGCATGCGCCGCGCCTTGACGCTGGTGTTGTAGGGCTTGAACTGCTGCGCGCGCACCTGCATGGCTGCCAAGCGCGTATTCAGCGATTCGATGTAGAGCGCGGCGGCCTTGATCTGGCCATCAATCTGGTCGAGGCGCTCGTCGCGCAGACGTTCGATGTCACGTATCGAGGTGTAGGTGGTCAGCAGGAAACGGTCGTGCTGCTGGCGCTGCTGCTGATCCTGCTGGCGACGCTTGTCCTCTTCCAGCTGCTGGGCATTGCGGCGCGCATTCTCGCGCTGCAATTCGACGCCCTGGTTGTTCAGCACGCGGCTTTCGCCCTGGGAGAATTCTGGCGGCACGGCATCGCCATAATGGCGCTGGCCGTCCTTGTCCACCCACATGTAGTTACGGCCATCGGACGACTTGGTGGACGCATTGCTGGCCGGCAGGGCAGGCGCGCCCATCGCGATCGCGCCTAGCAACAACAGAATCCGTCGGAATTGCATGCCGGCATTGTGCACGCCGGCCACGGCGCTGCAAGTGTTCGGTTCTAGATTCCGTATTGCGCGCGGTAGTTGCGCATGGCGGCCAGCGCCGCGGCATCGACGCCTGCTGCACCGCCGGCCTCCAGCGCGGCAATCAGGCCGGAAAGTGTGAGGATGCTCACGCATTGCAGGCCAAACTGCGCCGCCACTTCCTGCACGGCGGATTGGTTGCCCTGACCGCGTTCCTCCCGGTCCAGCGCCAGCGCCACGCCCGCCGGTGTGGCGCCCTGCTGACGGATCAGTTCCACCGATTCGCGGATGGCGGTGCCGGCCGTGATCACATCATCGACGATGACCACCCGTCCGTGCAGCGGGCTGCCGACGATGAGTCCGGCTTCGCCATGATCCTTGGCTTCCTTGCGGTTGAAGGCCCATGGCAGATTGCGGCCATGATGGCTGGCCAGCGCGCAGGCCGTGGTCGCCACCAGCGGTATGCCCTTGTAGGCCGGGCCGAACAGCATGTCGAACTGCAATCCCGAGGCCACCAGCGCGGCGGCATAGCACTGTCCGAGCTGTGCCAGTGAGTTGCCGTCGTTGAACAACCCGGCATTGAAAAAGTACGGACTGATGCGACCCGACTTCAGCGTGAATTCACCGAAGCGCAGCGCCTGTCGCGCCAGCGCCAGCTGTACGAACTGCTGCTGATATTCCTGCATGTGTGCACGGTATCATGCGTACATGCAAAATTTCCTGCGCTCGCTGCGACCCTATCTTGAAAAGGAATCGCTGGCAGCATTCTTTCTCGGCCTCTCTTCCGGATTCCCGTACGCAATGATCGGCGCAACGCTGACCACGCGGCTGGCGCAGGACGGCATCAACAAGCGCACCGTCACCGCATTCACGCTGGCCTTCCTGGTCTACAACCTGAAGATCTTCTGGGCCTGGATGGTGGATGGCATCCGTCTGCCGCTGCTGGGCCGGCTCGGCCAGCGCGTGTCGTGGATGCTGCTGGGCGGCGCGCTGGTGATTGCCGCCGTGCTGAACCTGGCCTTCGTCGATCCGGGCGCCGACATCGGCGCCACCGTCATCGCCGCGGTGTTGGTGGGCATCGCCGGCGCCACCTACGACATAGTCATCGATGCCTATCGCATCGAAACATTGAAGCCCTATCAGCTGGGCGTGGGCTCGGGCATGTCGCAGTATGGCTGGCGCATCGGTTCGGCCGGCGCTGCGGCGTTGGCACTGGTGCTGGCGAACCGTTATGGATGGATGGTTGGCTATGCCGCCTGCGCCGCGCTGGCCCTGCCGGCGATTTTCACCGCGCTGATCCTCGGCGAGCCCGTTCGACACATGGTGACCAATACGCGGCAGGGCCTGGCGCAGGTATGGAATTCCATCGTCGGACCGCTGAGCGAATTCTTCCGGCGCAGCGGTGCCTGGCTGGTGCTGGTCTTCATTCTGGTGCACAAGATTGGCGACACGTTGTCGCAGCTGACAGTGCGTCTGCTGTTCAATGAGCTGGCTTTCACCAACGACGAAGTTGCGTTGTACGACGTGGGTGTGGGCTTCTGGGCCTACCTGGTCGGCATCTTCATCGGCGGCTGGTTGTACGTGAAGATGGGGCTGAAGAACTCGGTGCTGCTGGCGCTGGTGCTGATGTGCGTGTCCAACTTCGGCTTCGCCTGGCTGGCCACCGTCGGTCACAGCAACCAGGGGCTGGCCGCCGCGATGGCTTTCGAGAATGCGGCCAGTGGCTTTGGCGGAGTGGTGGTGACCGCCTACTTTTCGGCGCTGTGCAATCTGCGCTACACGGCGGCGCAGTACGCGCTGATCTCGGCCGCTACCAGCGTGCTGGGTCGGTTATTCACCGGGACGCAATCCGGCGCGCTGATCGAGAGCATGGGCTTCGTGAATTTCTACATCCTGACCGGCCTGGTGGCGCTGCCGGGCATCGCGTTGTTCTGGTACATGATGAAACGCGGCTTCATCGACAGCTCGCTGGGTTCGGCGGGCACCGTCAACGGACGATGAGCGCCGAAATCGATCTCGAGCGCGTGTTGTGCCGGCTTGCCGATCTGCAGATCAGCGGCTGTCGTGAGTTCAGGCTGGGCGGCGGCGAATGGCCGCTGCGCGGCTTTGTGGTGCGCACCCGGGATGGCGTGCGCGCCTACGTCAATCGCTGCGCGCATCTGCGCTATCCGTTGAACTATGCCGAAGACCGCTTCCTCAGCTACGACGGCAGCATGATTGTCTGCTTCGTGCACGGCGCATTGTTCGAAAAGGAAAGCGGCTATTGCGTGGCCGGGCCCTGCGCGGGTCTGTCGCTGGCGCCGGTGCCGGTGCGGCTGGAAGGCGACCTGGTGCTGCTGTCCGAAGCAGTGGATCCCGCGGAATTCGCTGCGCGCTACGAGTGAGCCCGCATCATTCGAACAGATCCAGCCCTTCCAGACGGCCTGCGTTCAGACGGCGCTCTTCTTCGAGGCCGCTGCCATTATTGCGCTCATCTTCAGGCGCGATGTCCACCGAGCCGCTCCAGTCCTCGGGTGCTTCGGCCTTTTGAATGTCGCCGGCGCTGGCTTCCGTTTGCCAGTCTTCGACGTCCATCTCTTCCAGCGTGCCGTCGAAATACTGGATCTCGATGGTGCCGTCTTCGTCGTCGATGGCCACCACCTCGAACAGTTCGCCCCCGCGCATGCGATACCACTCGCCAATGGTTGCGTGATGCGCGCTCATGCGGGGCCTCCTGAAGGTTGGCTGATGGCGATTGCGATTGATGGTGCGCCTCGGAGCGCAGCCGTTCAAGGTCAATTTTTCCTGCGCAGCATCAATTGACGCGTTTCCATAACAAATCGCGTACCACATGCCCGAGCCGCAGCCCGCGCGTTTCGAAGCGGGTGGGAGCGCGGTACGATGGGCGGTCGATGTAATCGCTCGCGATCGCGCAATTCCCGAGTTGCGCACAGCTGCGCAACACTTCAGTCATGTGCGCAGCGTAGGGTTCCCAGTCGGTAGCCAGATGCAGTGAGCCGCCGAGGCGCAGGCGCGAGGCCAACAGCGCAACGAATGGCGGCTGGATCAGCCGTCGCTTGTGATGGCGCTTCTTCGGCCAGGGATCGGGGAACAGGATCTGCACCTGATCCAGCGATCCGGTCGGGAGGTGTTGCAGCATCTCGACGGCGTCGGCGCGCAGCACGCGCAGATTGGTGACTCCGGCGGCTTCGGCCGCCAGCAACAGGCTGCCTACACCCGGCGGATGCACTTCGATGCCCAGAAAGTTGCGCTCCGGTTCGGCCGCGGCGCGCGCCACCAGATGCGAGCCATTGCCAAAGCCGATCTCCACGGTGGTGGGGGCAACCCGGCCGAATATCATCGCCAGATCGAGCGGTTCGCTGCCGGCATCGACGCCGAATCGCGGCCAGAGCTCGCTCAGCGCGCGCTGCTGTGCGGCTGTGATGCGCCCGCCGCGCACCACATACGAACGCACTGCCCGCTGCGACTTCTCATTGGGTTCACTCATCTTTGCTTGTGATGCCGGAGGGGTCTGGCTATAACAGATCGATAAAGAGGGGTCGCGCTTGTTTGAATGGCTCTTCAAATATACGCGAGCAGAATTTGCCCGCGGCGAAATCATGCTGGCTGCCGACTGGCCATGGTGGCTGCTGGCCGCGGCATTCGCTGTCGGTGCGCTGCTGCTTGCGGCATTGGCCTGGCATCGCGGCCGACAGCTGGGCTGGCCGCGCTTGCTGGTGCTGTGCGCGTTGCAATGGGCCATGCTGGCCGTGGCGCTGCTGCTGCTGTGGCGGCCCTCGCTGCTGCTCAAGACTTTGCGCCCTGGCGAGAATGCGGTGGCCATCCTGCTCGACGTCTCGGCCAGCATGGCCACCGTCGATCCCGACCTCGCGCGCAGCGCCCAGGCGCAGCAGGTGCTGGACTCGGCGCCACTCCGTCAGCTGACGCGCGAATACAAGCCGCGCCGTTATCAGTTCGATCGCGATGCGCGCCCGGTGGAGTCTTTCGAGGCCGCTGCGCCCACCGGCAGTTCCACGGCGGTGGGCGGCTCGGTGCTGCAGCTGCTGCGCGGACTGCAGAGCACGCCGCTGGGCGCAGTGGTGCTGATCAGCGATGGCGCGGACAGTGCCGGTGCGCTGGATGCCGAGCAGCTGGCCGCCATTGCCGGGTTCGGCGTGCCGGTGCATGTGGTGGGCATTGGCCGCGAGACCATGCCCGAGGATCTGGAGCTGCAGGATGTGTTGCTGCCCGGGAAGACGCTGCCGGGTACCTCGCTGTCGGCCCGCGTCACGGTGCGTCACGATGGCGCGGGCACGGCACGCATCAAGGCCTATGACGGACAGCGGTTCCTCGCCAGCACCGATCTGACGCTGCCCGCGGATGCGGCGATCACCAGCGGCTTCATCGGTTTCGAGCTTGGCGATTCGGGTTACCGGAACCTGCGCTTCACCATCGATCCCAGACAGGGCGAGCGCGAACTGGGCAACAACAGCCGTACGCGCGTGGTGCAGGTGGCGCCGCGCCGCGCCAGCGTGCTGTATGTCGAAGGCGAGCCGCGCTGGGAACTGAAGTTCATGCGCCGCGCATTGGACAAGGACCGGGGCGTGCGGCTGGTCTCGCTGCTGCGAACCAGCCCGAATGGTTACTACCGGCAGGGCGTCGATCAGCCCGATGAATTGAAGACCGGCTTCCCCCTCGACCGGCCCACGCTGTTCCGCTACGACGCCATCGTCATCGGCAGTATGCCGGCAGCCTGGTTCAAGCCGGCTCAGCTGCGACTGCTGCGCGAGTTTGTCAGCGACCGCGGTGGAAGCCTGCTGATGCTGGCGGGGCCGAATGGGCTGGGCGGCGGCGGCTGGGGCAACACCGAGGTGGGACGCCTGCTGCCGGCGCAACTGTCGGATGACGCCAACAGCTTTGTGCGCCAGCAGGCGCAGGTCGAGCTGACGCCGCGCGGCCGGCGCGAGGCCATGCTGAAGCTGGCCGAGGATGGCGTGGCCAACGATCAAGCCTGGGCCTCGCTGCCGAAGATCGCCGATTACCAGTCCCTCGGCGCACTGCGACCGGCAGCGGTGTCGCTGTTGAACCTGCGCGTGGGCGAGCGCGTGCAACCGCTGCTGGTCACCCAGCCATACGGGCGCGGCCACGCTTCCATCCTGGCCACCGGTGGTACCTGGCGCTGGCAGATGCTGCTGCCGCTGGCCGATCAGCGGCATGAACAGTTCTGGCGCCAGCTGCTGCGCGGCCTGGTGGCTGAGGTCCCCGAGCCCTTTGAATTGCAGGCTCGTTCGCAGGGCGATCGGTTGGTGGTGCGCGCCGAGCTGCGCGACGAATCCTGGGTGCCGGTGCGCGACGCGACGCTGTCGGTCAGCGCCAGTTCGGGTGGAGAGTCGCTGCAACTGCCGATGCAGCCAGTGGCGGGCCAGCCCGGCAGCCATGTGGGCGAGGTGGCGGTGGCGCGTTCGGGCGCCTGGTTCGTCGATGCCACGGCGCGGCGCGGCGGCAAGGCGGTGGCCAGTGCGCGCACTGTGGTACAGCATGACCAGGGCGGTGCCGAAGCCTTTTCGCTGCGGCAGAACCGGGCGCTGCTGGAGCAGCTGGCGCGCGCCACCGGCGGTCAGTACTGGCAGACCGGTAATCTGGCGGGGCTTCCGGATGCGGTGCGCGCCTCGGCGGCCGGTGTCACCCGCCAGGAACTGCGGCCACTGTGGGATGCGCCGGCATTCTTCCTGCTGCTGCTGTTGCTGAAGGCCACCGAATGGTTGTTGCGCCGCCGCTGGAGTGTCGTATGAGTCGCGCTGCGTGGTGCTTGCTGCTGCTGGGCCTGGCCGCGCCGGCCTCGTCGGCGGCATTGCAGGTGCTGATCGCGCAGGGCCTGGGCGGTGAAAAAACCTATGACGAGCAGTTCGCGACACAGACCGCCGCGCTGCGCACGGCCGCCAACGCATTGACCGCGCCCGCCAATGTGCAGGTGCTGAGCGGCGCGCAGGCCACGCGCGAGAACATCGAGGCGGCGCTGCGCAGGCTGGCCACGGCACCGGCCGATGACCGGCTGGTGCTGTATCTGGTCGGGCATGGCAGCTTTGACGGCGATGAATACAAGTTCAACATTCCGGGGCCGGACCTCACCGGCCGGACGCTGGCCGCATTGCTGAACGCGTTGCCAATGCGTGATCAGCTGGTGGTGGCCGGCGGCAGCAGCAGCGGCGCGCTGCAGGATCTGCTGAAGAGCGACACGCGTATCGTCATCACCGGCACCCGCAGTGGCACCGAAAGCAATATCACACGCTTCGCCGATGAGTTCGCCGTGGCGCTGGGCGAAGCTGACGCCGACATCGACAAGAACGGCAGTGTCAGTGCGCAGGAAGCCTTCGATTTCGCGCAGCGTCGCGTCAAGGATTTCTACCAGCGTGATGTGCGGCTGGCCACCGAGCATGCGGTGCTGCGCGGCCAGCGCGCGCCGCGCTTCACGTTGGCGCGCCTGCCTGGCGCGGCCGGCGAGGCGGTGATGGCCGACGAGCCGCTGCAATCTCCGGAACGCTCGCGCATTCTTGCCGCGCTCGACGCATTGCGTCTGCGCAAAGATCAACTGCCACCGACCGAATACGACGCGCAGCTGGAGACGCTGCTGTTGCAGCTGGCCACACTGGATCTGGGCGCCGCGCCGGGAGCCAGGCCATGAACCGCACTTCTGCGAACTCCGCTTCTGCGCATACCGCGCGACGGCTGCTAGGTGCGGCACTGCTGCTGATGGGGACACTGGCGATGCGCATCGAGGCGCGCGGACTCAGCTATGGCGCTGTCACTGACGCTGGCCTGCAGCGGTGCGATGCCATGCAGGCCGCCGGCCGGCGGCCGGCGGCGCAGGAATGCTGGCGCGCGCTGCTGAATATCGCCGATCCGGTGCTGCAGGCCGAGGTGAGCTGGGCGCTGGATGATTTCCGCGCCGCCAACCAGCTGTTCCAGGCCGCGACGCGCGCCCGGCCCAACGACGCCATGCTGCGCGTGCGCTGGGGCGAGCTGTTCATCGATACGCATCAGGACAGCGAGGCCATCAAGCTGTTCAACGAGGCCATCAAGCTCGATGCGGCCAATGCCTGGGCGCGCGTCAATGCCGCCAGCGTGTTGATCGGCCAGTATTCGAAGGAAGCCAGGGAATATCTGGACGCGGTGCTGAAAGGAAAGTCGCCGCCCGGCGCATTGCTGCGCGCGCAGCTGCTGGCGGCCCGCGTGGCGCTGGAGGATGGCAGCGATCTGGATGCCGCCGAACAGCTGCTGAAGCAGGCCATGGCGCTGGCTACTGCGAACAACCTGCCGCGACAGGAGGTGCATGCGCTGCTGGCCGCGCTGGCGCAGATCCGCAACGGGAACAGCGCCGCCAGCATCGCGGCTGCGCTGCAGGAGAATCCGCGCTACGGTGAGTTGTACCTGACGCTGGGGCATTTCCAGGATATCCGTCGTCGCTATGACGAGGCCACGGCGCTGTATCGCAAGGCGCTGGAAGTACAGCCCGAACTGTGGGATGCGCATGTGCAGCTGGGCACCGGCCTGATGCGCGACAACCGCTTCACTGAGGCGCGCACGCACTTCGAAAGCGCGTTCAAGGGCGATCCATACAATCCGGTCACCATCAACACGCTGCGTCTGCTGGATTCGGTGGCGCGCTTCGACACACTGGTGTGGCCCGAAGCGGCGGCCGGCAATGCCGCCAATGCAACGGCGCCGCAGATCATCGTGCGCGTCGACAAACGCGAGAGCGCGGTGCTGGCGCCCTATGTGCGGCGCCTCACTGAACAGGCCATGGCCGGCTATTCGCAACGCTATCGTTTCCAGCTGCGGCAGCCGGTGGTGATCGAGATCTACAACAATCACGAGGACTTCGCAGTGCGCACGGCCGGCATGCCCGGCCTCGGCCTGCTGGGCGTCACCTTCGGTCATGTGCTGGCGATGGATTCGCCATCTTCGCGCGCGGTCAATGATTTCCACTGGGGCAGCACGCTGTGGCACGAGCTGGCGCATGTGTACACGCTGGAATCCACCGATCATCGGGTGCCGCGCTGGTTCAGTGAAGGCATCTCGGTATATGAAGAGTGGCGCAGCGGCCCGATCAAGGGCGTCAGCATCCCGATGTTCGTCTACGGCGCGCTGGCCGCCGGCAAGGCGCTGCCGATTGCCGACCTCGACCGCGGTTTCATCCGCCCCGAATACGAACAGCAGGTGCATGTCTCGTACATGCAGGCCGGACTGACCTGCGACTACATCGCGCAGCGCTGGGGCTTCGGCAAGCTGGCCGACATGCTGGCGCAGTTCAGGCGGGGTGGCACGACGGCTGAAGCCGTGCAGGCGGCGCTGAACATTTCAGCCGACACCTTCGACCGGCAGTTCGGCGAGTGGCTGCGCGACCGGTTCGGTGCCGTGTTCGCGGGGCTCAAGCCGCTGACCGATGCGCGCGCTGCGGCCGCGAAGGCCGCGGCGGACAAGCAATGGAGCGCCGCTGTGCCAGCGGCGCAGCAGGCGCTCAGGATACTGCCCGATGACGTCGAGGAGGGCAGTCCCTACGTACCGCTGGCCATGGCACAGCAGGCGCTGGGCCAGGATGACGCCGCGCGACAGACACTGCTGGATTACTGGCAGCGCGGCGGTTACGAACCGCAGGCGCTGGGCACGCTGGCGCAACTGCTCTACAAGGCCGGGCGCAAGGATGACGCGGTGGCCGTCATGCAGAGCATCAACTATGTCGCGCCGTTTGATTATGCACAGCACGGCACCACGGGCGACTGGCTGCTGGAGCTGAACCGTCCAGGCGAAGCGCTGACGGAATTCCAGGTGGCGCTGGCGCTGAATCCGCCGGACCAGGTCATGGCGCATTACCGGCTGGCCCGCGCGCACTACGCGCTGAAGTCCAATGCCGAAGCGCGTCGCGAGCTGCTGCACGCGCTGGAAATTGCACCGTCATACCGCCCCGCGCAGCAGTTGTTACTGGAACTGGCGGGAAGTCCGCCGAAAACCTGAAGCAATGGAAACATCATGAACGAGAATGAAACCCGCGATCTGGTCGGCAACTTCCGCAGCAGCATGCAGCGCATCCGCGGCGAGGTGCGCAAGGTCATCGTCGGTCAGGACGATGTGGTGGAGCATCTGCTGATCACCTTGCTGGTGGGCGGGCACTGCCTGATCACCGGCATGCCCGGTACCGCCAAGACCCTGCTGGTGCGCACGCTGGCCGGGGCATTGGGGCTGACCTTCAAGCGTATCCAGTTCACGCCCGACCTGATGCCCACCGACGTCACCGGCACCGACATCATCGAAGAGGATGCGCACGGTCATCGCAGCTGGAACTTCGTGCCGGGTCCTCTGTTCACGCACGTGCTGCTGGCCGACGAGATCAACCGCACGCCGCCCAAGACCCAGGCCGCGCTGCTTGAAGCCATGCAGGAGCAGTCGGTGACGGTGCGTGGTCATCGCCACCAGCTGCAGCCGCCCTTCTTCGTGCTGGCCACGCAGAACCCGATCGAACTGGAAGGCACCTACCCGCTGCCCGAAGCACAGCTGGACCGCTTCCTGTTCAATGTGGTGCTCGACTATCTCAGCGCCGATGACGAACTGGCGGTGCTGCAGCGTTTCACCACGCGCGTCGATCTGCCGCCGGTCGAGACCTGCACCACCGGCGAGGAGATATTGAAATTCCAGTGGCTGGTGCGCCAGGTGCCGGTCTCCGAATCGGTGGGCCGCTACGCCGTCGATCTGGTGCGCAGCACGCGCCCCGACGATTCGCGCGCCACCGAGGCCGTGAAGCGCTATGTGAAATTCGGCTCCAGTGTGCGTGCCACCATGTTCCTGGTGCTGGCGGCCAAGGCACGCGCGCTGCTGGAGGGACGCTTCCATGTCACCGAAGACGATCTGCGTGCGCTGGCGCTGCCGGTGCTGCGCCATCGCGTGCTGACCAATTACCACGCCGAATCCGACGGACAGAGCGTGGACGATGTGCTGCGCACGCTGCTGACGAAGACAGCATGAGCAACGGCGCCCGACAGGATGCACGCAGCCGGCTGATCAGGCCGGAGGTGCTGTCGGGCCTCGCCAATCTGGAACTGATTGCGCGCTCGGTGGTGGAGGGCGTGCTGATCGGTCTGCATCGCTCGCCGTTCTTCGGTTTCAGCCAGGAGTTCGCCGAATACCGTCCCTATGTCGAAGGCGACGATCCGCGCTTCGTGGACTGGAATGTCTATGCGCGCACCGACCGCACCTACATCAAGCGCTTTCTCGGCGACACCAACAGCCATCTGATGCTGCTGCTGGATGCCAGCGCCTCGATGGGCTATGGCTCGGGCAAGCTGAGCAAGTTCCGCTATGCGCAGATGCTGGCCGGGTGCCTGGCCTGGCTGTCGTCCAGACAGCACGACGCCGTGGGCACGCTGATCTTCGACGACGCGGTGCGCGACTATCGCGCTCCGTCGACGCGCAGCGGCCAGTTGCACGCCATATTGCATGCGCTGGATTCGGCGCAGCCGGCGCGTCGCACCGATCTCGGCGCGCCGTTCCGCCGCTTCCGCGAACACATCTCGCGGCGCGGCATGGTGGCGGTGATTTCCGATTTCTACTGCGACCCCGAAGAAATGCTGCAGGCGGTGCGGCCGCTGGCCTTCCAGGGCCAGGACGTGGTGTTGATGCAGGTGCTCGATCCAGCCGAGTTGCAGCCAACGATTGCTTCTTCGACGCTGCTGGAAGACATGGAGACCGGCGAGGCCGTTGAAGTGTCGCCCGATTTCATGCAACGCGAATATCCCGAGCGCATGCGCGCGCATATCGAAGCGCTGCGCAACGCGGCGGTGCGCGCCGGCGCCGATCACATCGTGATGAATACGTCGGCGCCGCTGGATGAGCCGCTGCGCCGGTATCTGACCTTCAGGCAGAAACGCCGATGAGCCTGCTGGCGCCGCTGTTCCTGCTCGGACTGGCCGGCATCGCGCTGCCGCTGTGGCTGCATCGCCTGCAGACGCAGAAGCCTGAACGACTGCCGATCAGCTCGGTGATGCTGCTGGCGCAGAGCGAGCAGCGCCTGCATGTGCAGAAGAAACTGCGCTTCCTGTTGCTGCTCTCGCTGCGCATCCTGCTGCTGGCGCTGGTGGCTCTGGCCTTCGCGCAGCCGCTGTGGAAGCTGGCCGCGGGCGCGGGCCTGATCGGCAAGGCGCGCGAGCACCTGATCATCATCGACAACTCGCTGTCGATGTCGGCCGAAGGCCGGCTGGATGCCGCGCGCGCCGCAGCCGACAGCATCATCGGCGAACTGGCGGGCGGCGATCGCGCACAGATTGCCGCGGCGGGCAGCAGCATCGAGTTGCAGGTCGCCGGCAGCGGCGGCGCCAGTGCCGACAAGGCCGCATTGCGGCGGGCGCTGGCGCAGATCCGGCCGGGTGCCGGACGACTGGAATACGCCACGGCGATCGGTGCCATCGACAGCCTGGCCACCGATTCGCAGCTGCCGCTGGTGGTGCATCTGATCAGTGACTTCCAGGCCAGTGGACTGTCACCGCGCTTTGCCGATCTGCTGCCGCACACCGCACAGGCGCGGCCGGTGGAGCTGCAGTTGCATGCAGTGGCGGCCATGGCCGCGCCGAACTACACCATCGCCGCGGTGCGCGCCGCCGCCGACGGCATCCATGTCACTGTGCGCGGCCATGGCACACCGGCGGCGCCGGTGGCCGTGCATCTACGCGTCAACGATGTGGAGCGCGGCGTGCAGCGCCAGACCGCGCCCGCCGACGGCGAGGTGACGCTGCAGTTCACCGGCATTGCGCTGAACGCCGGTGACAACCGCGTGCTGGCGCAGCTCGAACCGGCCGATCCGCTGGTGGCCGACGATGCTCATTACGCGGTACTGCAGGGTGGTGGCGCGCAGGCCGTGCCGTTGCTCACCGCCGATATACGCGGGCCATCGGTGACCTACATCGGCGCGGCGCTGAATGTGGCGGCGGCGCGCTACCGCGCACAGGCGCTGCGCATCGGCGAATTCGATGCGCGCACGCTGGAACGCTATCGCTGGGTGCTGGTCGATGACATTGGTGCGCTCGACGCTGCGCTCGCGAACGGCCTGCAGAAGTATCTGGAATCCGGCGGCGCGGTGTTGGCGGCCAGCGGTGCGCGTGCGGCAGCGCTGCAAACGCTGCCGCTGACCGGCCAGTCCGTGCGCGGCGTCACCGTGCGCAATGCCGATCCGCTCAGCATCGGCCGGGTTGATGGCACGCATGCGCTGCTGGTGAACACCAGCGGCTGGCAGAACCTGTCGGTGGCCCGCATGCTGAAGGTGGATGCCGCGACCGCCGATCGTGTGCTGATCGCCAGCGAAGATGGCGAACCACTGCTGCTGGAACGGCGCATCGGCACCGGCCGCCTGCTGCTGCTGACCAGCAGCCTGGACAATGCATGGAACGATCTGCCGGTGCAGCCGGTGTTCGTCAATTTCATTGCCGAGGCCGCGCGCTGGCTGGCCGGCGATGATGCCGCCGGCGTTCAGCAACTGACCGGCGCCCTGTTGCAGTTGCCCACTGCCGGTGGTGGCGCGGTGCAGGTGGTCGATCCCGAGGGCCGTGAACTGCTGTCGCTGTCGGCCACACGCAGCGCGCGCAGCCTGCGCCTGCCGCGCAGCGGCATCTACCGGCTGGTGACACCGGCGCGCGAAACGTTGATCGCCGTCAACTCCGACCCGCGCGAGTCCGACCTGCTGCCCATTGACGAGGCCGCGTTGACCGGCTGGCGCAATGCCGCTGCCGCAGCGCAGGCGGTTGCGCCTGAAGAGGGTTCGGTGCAGGCTGAAAGCGGCTCGCTGCCGCTGGCGCAGTGGTTGCTGTTGTTGCTGGCTCTGGTCGTTGTGGCCGAGTCGCTGGCCGGCAACTGGCTGCTGCGGCGGGGCACCGGAGTACCGTCATGAGCGAACACGCCAACTCCATCATCCGGCTGGACCGGCATCTGGAAGCATTCCGGCTGCGGTTGCGCCGCCTGCACCTGATGCGCGCACTGGCCGCGGTGGCGCTGGCGGTATTGCTGCTGACCGTCATCGGCGTTTACTTCGCCGTTCAGCGTGGCTTCGCGCCGGCCATCATCCAGGGCACCCGCATTGCGTTGCTGCTGTCGGTGGCGACGCTGCTGCTGTTGCTGCTGGTGCGGCCGTGGCGCCGGCTGGCGCGCGCGTTACCGGCCCAGATCGAGCAGCGCACGCCCGAGTTCGGCGGCCGCATCGAGACCTACGCCGGCCTCGCCGGCAGTGGCAATCCATTGCGCGAGCTGCTGGCCGAGGAAACGCTGCAGCTGGCCGATCGCCACAATGCCGAAACGCAGATCCGCCGCTGGATGATCGCGGTGCCGGCCGCCATTGCCGTGGTGGCCGCGGCCGTACTGCTGTGGCTGGCCGTGGCCGGTCCCGGCCTGTATGGCTATGGTGTGCGTCATCTGTATGCCGGCTGGGCCATGAAGAATCTGCTGCCCGAGCAGGGCATTCTGGTGACGCCCGGCAACCAGGCGGTGCGGCGCGGCGGTTCGGTGCCGGTGCTGGCCACGGCGCATGGTTTCAACCCCGCCAGTGCCGCCATCCATGTGCGCGTGGGCGAGGGCGCCTGGCAGCAGGTGGAGATGAGTCGTTCGGCACGCGGCTTCGCGTTCACCTTGCTGTCGGTGCGCGAGCCGGTGCAGTACTTCGTCGATGCCGCTGGCGTACGCAGCGCCAGCTATCGCGTCGACGTGGTCGAAGTGCCCAATGTCGAGAACATCAGGCTGGTCTACGACTATCCAGCCTGGACGCGCCGCAAGGATGAAACCCAGGATCCGGGCGGCGATGTCACCGCGGTGGCGGGCACCGAAGTGCGGCTCGAGGTGAAGACCGACCGGCCGCTGGGCGCCGGCGCACTGGTGCTGAACGGCAAGGACAGCGCACTCGCTGCCTCGGGCACCACGGCGCGCGGCGATTTCAAGGTGGCTGAAGACGGCCGTTACTACCTGGCGGCACGCGTCGGCAATGAAACCGTGCGTCTCACCGACGACTACCTGATCAAGGTGGTGCCTGACAACAAGCCCGAAGTGAAGATTGCCAGGCCGGGCCGCGACCGCAGCGCCAGCAACATCGAGGAAGTGGCGGCACGCGTGCAGGCCAGCGACGACTTCGCGCTGGAGAATCTCGAGCTGCGCTATGCCGTCAATGGCGGCGCCTGGCAGTCGGTGCTGCTGCGCGCCAGGGGCGCCGACCATGTCGAGATCGATCACACGCTGATGCTGGAGAACATGCAGGCCGGTGGCGAGCAGCGGCCGCTGGCCGCCGGCGATCTGCTGGCCTACTACGCCGCGGCACGCGATCGTTCGCAGAGCGCGCAGACCGACCTGTACTTCGTCGAGATCCGGCCCTTCGATCGACGCTACACGCAGTCGCAGTCCGGGGGCGGAGGTGGGGGCAGCGGTGGTGACGAGCAGTCGGAGATTTCGCAGCGGCAGAAGCAGATCCTGGTCTCCACCTGGAACCTGATCCGCCAGAACAGCGATCCGCAGCAGTCGCGGGCCGCCGAGGTACGCGACAACTCGGTGCTGCTGTCGGATGTGCAGGAAAAACTGGCGCTGCAGACCCGGTCGCTGTTGCAACGCGCCGAGGCGCGCGCGCTCGGCGACGAAGATCCGCTGATCAAGTCCTTCGTCGATCTGATGCAGCAGGCCGCGAAGGCCATGGACCCGGCCGCGCAACGGCTGGCGGCGGTGGATCTGGAGCAGGCCATCCAGCCCGAGCAACTGGCGCTGCAGTACCTGCTGCGTGCCGAAGCGGTGTTCACCGACCTGCAGGTGGGGCAGAGCGTCGGCGCCGGCGGGGGTGGTGGCCAGCAGCAGCGCGATCTGGCGCAGCTGTATGAACTCGAAATGGATCTGCAGAAAAATCAGTATGAAGCGGCCAACAGCGCATCGCCCGATTCTGCGTCACAGGAACTCGATGAACTGGGACGGCGACTGCGGGAACTGGCGCGCCGGCAGGAACAGCTGGCCAACGAGGCGCGCCGCCAGCAGCAGCTTACCGACGAGCAGCGCTGGCAGCAGGAGTCGCTGCGTCGCGAGGCCGAGCAGCTGCGCCAGCAGCTGCAGGCCGCCAACAGCCAGCAGGGGCAACAAGGGCAACAGGGTCAGCAGGGACAGTCCGGTTCGGCCGGCCGACAACTGGAGCAGGCCATCTCGGCGATGAATCGTGCCAGCGAGGCCATGCGCAACGGCGGCGATGCCAACGAGCAGCGCGAGCAGTTGCAGCGCGCCGCGCAGGAAGCGCAGCGACAACTGTCGGGGGCCAGCCAGCAGCTGTCCCGGCAGCGGCAGGATGCCATCCGTTCGCAGCTTGAGGATCTCAGCCAGCGCGCCGAGGAGATCCACGCCGCGCAGGCGGCGGCCGAGCAGCGTCTGCAGGAATCGGCCAGTGCCGCCGCGCGTCCGGGCACCCGCCGCGACAGTTCTGCGGGACTCAGCGCTGCGCAACGCCAGCAGCTGGCCGGGCAGAAGCGTCAGCTGGGCGCTGACATCCAGCGCATGGAACAGGATCTGTCGGAGGCGGCACGCCGGCTGCGCACTGACGCCCCGCAGACCGCGGACTCGATGCAGCAGGCCGGGCAGCTGCTGTCGCAGAACGCCATCCAGAATCAGCTGGCGCAGGCGGCGCGCTACATCGAGAGCGGGCAGGCGGCGTACGTGGTGGCGCGCGAGAGCGGCATCACCGAGACGCTGCGCGAAGTGCGCGATGAACTGCACGCTGCGCAGGGCCGGTCCGATGACGGCGCACCGCGTGGCGATCAGCAGTTGCAGGATGCATTGGCGCGGGTGCAATCGCTGCGTCAGCAGCTGCAGCAACTGGCCAACGCCAATGCCACCGGGCAGCGCCCCGGCGATCAGCAAGGCCAGCAGGCACAGGCCGGCAATTCCGGCGGCGACGGCGACGGCGACGGCTATGGCGATGTGAATCGCGCGCTGAACAACGCCGCCCGTCAACTCGGCGGCTATGGCTCGGTGTTGCGCGGCCGCGGTGTCAGCGAGCGGTCCATTGAAGAAGTGCGGAGTCTGGCGCAGCAGCTGCAGTCGGCCAATCTCGATGGTCGCGGCGATCAGCTGAATCGCCAGCTGGCCGGCAGCCTGACATTGCTGGAACAACTGGAACTGCGTCTGTCGCAAAGCGTGCGCGGCAGGGATGGCAGCGGCCCGGTACGCACCGCCGTCAACGAGCCGGTGCGCGACGACTACCGGGACGCGGTCGCCGAGTACTTCCGTCAGCTCAGCAAGGATTGAACATGTCGGGATGGAAGCTGCGCGGCCAGCTGCTTGGCCTGCTGTTGCTCGGATGCGCTTCCGCCCATGCGGCGGACTGGGATCTGACCGATCTGTATGCGACGCCACAGGCCTGGCGCGCCGAACTGGATCGCCTGCGCCAGGAGGCCGGCAAACTGTCGAGCTACAAGGGTACGCTGGGCACCAGCTCGTCGGCGATGCTGCGCGGCCTGGATGCCATCAGCGGGGTGCGCCGCGATTATCTGCGCGTCGCGGCGTACGCCAGCCTCACGGCTGATACCGACATCCGCGTGGCCGCCAACCAGGAGAATGAACAGCAGACACAGTCGCTGGGCACGCTGTTCGGCGAACAGACCGCCTGGCTGGCGCCGGAGCTGCTTGCGATTGGCGGCGACACCGTCGCCCGCTTCACCAGGGCCGAGCCGGAACTCGCCCGTCGCTTTGGCTACTTGCTCGAGAACACGCTGCGCGGCGCGCGGCATACGCTGAGTGTGGAATCCGAAGGTGTGCTGGCCGCGGCCGGCAATGTGCTGCAGCAGCCGGGCAACCTGCACAACCAGTTCGCCAATGCCGAGCTGCAGTTTCCGAACATCACGCTGGGCAGCGGCGAGAGCGTGCAGATGAGCGCCGCGGCTTATTCGAAGTACCGCCAGGTGGTGCAGCGCGCCGATCGAAAGCGGGTGTTCGATGCCTTCTGGAGCAGCTGGAAGCAGTACGAGGGCACGCTGGGTTCGATGCTGACCACGCAGGTGATGGGCAATGTGTTCAATGCCAGGGCGCGCAAGTTCGACAATGCGCTGCAGTCCGCGCTGTTCCCGGACAACATGCCGGTGGATGTGTACCGCCGGCTGGTGGCCGAGACCAATGCCGCGCTGCCCACGCTGCATCGCTATCTGAAGCTGCGCAGGCACGTGCTGGGCATCAGCGACGATCTGCAGTACTACGACAACTATCCGCCGCTGTTCCCGCTGGCGAAGGAGCCGACGTTCGACATCGGGGCTGCCAAGCGCATCACGCTGGAAGCATTGCGGCCGCTGGGTGAACCCTATCTCGCGCAGCTGCGGCGCGGCTTTTCCGGGCGCTGGATGAGCCCGTATCCGGCCGAGGGCAAGCGTTCGGGCGCCTACATGAATGGCTCGGCCTACGATGTGCACCCCTACCTGCTGCTGAACCACAACGACGATTTCGATTCGCTGTCCACCTTCGCGCATGAGTGGGGTCATGCCGTGCATTCGCTGCTGGCGCATGACGCGCAGCCCTTCGAGACCGCCGACTATTCCACCTTCATCGCCGAGTCGGCCTCGATCGGCAACGAGATGCTGCTCGAGGATTACCTGGTCGCCCATGCGAAGAGTCGCGAGGAAAGGCTGTACTACCTGGGCAATGCCGTCGAATCCATCCGTACCACCTTCTTCCGTCAGGTGATGTTCGGTGAGTTCGAGCTGGCCATTCACGAGGCGCTGGAGAAAGGGCAGCCGCTGTCGGGCCAACGCATGAGCGAGATGTACTGCGGCCTGCTGCGGCGGTACTACGGCGAGGCCGAGGGTGTCATGAAGATCGACCCGGCGTACTGCATCGAATGGGCCTTCATTCCGCACCTCTATTACGACTTCTATCTGTATCAGTACGCCACTTCGATGGCCGGCGCCGCGTACATGACCGACCAGCTGCAGAAGGCCGGCTCCTCCGGTGCCCAGGCACGCGAGCGCTTCCTCAATCTGCTGCGCGCCGGCGGTTCGGGTTATCCTTACCAGCTGTACAAGACAGCCGGTCTCGACATGGCGACCTCCATGCCCTATCAGGCATTGATCGCGCGCATGAACCGGCTGATGGACCAGATCGAGGCGCTGCTGCGCCAGGGTTGAGAACCAGAATCAAGAATTAAAGGGGGAGAGCACATGTCGATGCAATGGGTCGAGTTGGTGACACTGGCTGCGATCGTGCAGCTCTTCATTTTCGGCGGACTGGTGGGGAACGCCCGACGGCGCTACAACGTGCCGCCGCCGGCGCCCACCGGTCATGAGATGTTCGATCGCTACCAGCGCGTGCACATGAACACGCTGGAGACCATGGTGGTGTTTCTGCCGGCGCTGTGGATTGCCGCGCAGTACTGGCGCCAGGAGATCGTCGCGCCGATCGGCGTGGTGTACCTGATCGGCCGTCAACTCTATCTGAGCGGCTACATCAACGAACCCAAGCGCCGCGGTCTGGGCTATGGGCTGAGCATACTGCCCACCTTTGCGCTGGTAGTGCTGGCCGTCATCGGCATCGTGCGGGCCTGGCTGGCCGCAGGAACCGTGGGCGCGGTGTGACCATGCGCGAAGCGGCCGGCGTTGCGGAGAGCCTCAGCGCCGATCGACTCAGGGTGTACCTCAGCTGCGCTCTGCTCGCCATCGGGCAGTTTGCCTTCGTCACCAGTGTGTGGATGCTCACCGGTGTGCTGCGCCCGATCGCCGACGAGTTCGGAGTTTCACTGGGCGTTGCCGGTCAGGTGCTGAGCGTATTTTCGATTACCTACGCTGTTTCGGCGCCGTTCCTGGCGGTTGCCACTGCCCGATTTGACCGGCGCGTCGTGCTGACCGGCACGCTGGCGATCTTCGTTGCGGCAAACCTGCTGTCCGTTGCGGCGCAGAGTTTTGGCATGTTGATCGTGTGGCGCATCGTGGCCGCGGCGGCGGACGGGCTGTTCGCCGCCACAGCGACCGCGGTGGTCGTCGCGCTTGCCTCGCCCGAGACACGCGGACGCACGCTGGCGATATTCCATACCGGCACCATGTCCGCACTGTTTGCCGGTGTCCCCCTGAGTACGACTATCGCGTTGACCTTCGGATGGAACGGCCCCTTTGTCGGAGTGGCCGTCATTGCAACGGTTGCAATTCTCGGTCTGCTGTTCTTTCTGCCGCGCCTTGCCACGCCTCCCGTCGCCGGTCTTCGCGAGCGTGTCGAGGTCATCCAGGTGCCGCAGGTGTTGCCGCTGATGTTCGTCGCCATCCTTTCCTATCTGGGCATGTTTTCCGTCTACTCGTTCCTGGCGCCGATTCTCGCGGAAACCGCGGGTGCCAGGCCCGCCGACATGAGCTTCGTGTTCCTGGCATTCGGACTGGGAGCGCTTACCGGAAGCTGGCTCGGCGGATGGGCTACGGATCGCTGGAATGCCACGCGCTGTCTGGTAGTCAGCTTCGCGACAGCAGTCGGGCTGCTCGCCGTCCTGCCGTTCTTTGCCATCTCGGTGGACAGGGCGGCGGTGCTGGTATTCCTGTGGGGCGCCGCACACTTCTTCGGGCTGCCGCCGCTGCAGCTGTATCTGAGCGCCATTACCTCGAAGCGCGCGGGTATTGCGCTGGCACTCTTCAATTCGTGCGCCTACCTGGGCGTGGCGATCGGTGCCGTGGTCGGTGGAATCTTCATCGACAATTTTCCGCTCGTGACGCTGGGTGTGATGGGCGCGCTCTTCAAATTATCGGCTCTGGTGCTGTTCATATGGACTTCGCGGTCTCAGCGCCGAGCTATGGCATGAGCCCATGCTGATGCAGGGAAAAATCCGGGCGATATCGGGGCTGGCGCTGCTGCTGTGCTCTGCCGCAATGGCCGGGCAGGCGGACAATCCACTGGGTCTGCGGCTGCATCACTTCGTTGCCGTGGTGCGCGATGTGGATCGCACCGCGCAGTGGTATCGCGAGACGCTGGGCTTTCGGCTGGATCTGCGCGGCAGCCGCGCCGATGGCCGCTTCCAGTTCGCCGACATGTCCATTCCCGGTTTCCGGGCCACTTTCGTGGAGGTGCGCGATGAAAGCGGCCGCGCCCTCGCCAAAGCCGGTCCGCGCGTGCCGGGCACACCGGGCTGGGCGCGCCTGACGCTGGCCGTGCCCGATCCAGTAGCGCTGTATGCCGAGATGCAGAAACGCGGTGCCAAACCGCGCACGCGCGGCAGCGGTCCGCTGAACAGCTTCCTGATCAACGACCTCGACGGCAACGATATCGAGATCGTGCGGATCGGCTCCGAGATTCGCTAGAATCCTGGCACGAAGCGGGTGTAGTTCAATGGTAGAACTGCAGCTTCCCAAGCTGCTAACGTGGGTTCGATTCCCATCACCCGCTCCAGCCTGCGCTTTCTACCCTTTGCGCTCGCGCAGCTGCCGCCACAGATCCGGACTGATGCCGGCGGTCAGCGCAATGTGCTCGCTCTCGGCCGGACCCAGCTGACCGGTATCGCACAGCATCGACAGCGTGGCCAGCATGGCGCCGGCGTGCTGCGCTTCGACCAGCCGCGCCAGCTCCTCATCGGGTGGCACGCTGCGTGAATCGCCGGCCGCGGCCAGCGCCAGCTGCATGCGTTGCGACAGATCCCAGGCGCCGGCCACGCGCAGCGTAGTGGCGGTGCCGGCTTCGGCAATCATCTGCAGGAACAGCGTGGCCGAGGGTTTGAGCTGCGGATGCGCGCGGTACTGATCGGCCAGCACGCGATACACCACCAGCGGCCCGAGCGTGGCCAGCAGCGCCAGCAGCTGCGCGGTCTGCGCATCGTTTGGATCGCGCGCGCGTGTATAGGCGCCGGCCGCGATGGAGGCCAGACCGCTGAATTCCCACAGCCTGGGCGGGAACTGGTTGAACACGGCGCCGGTGCTGCGAAACACCGGCTGCAGCAGGGCGCGCGCCGCCAGCGATTGCAGGCCATCGGTCCCGCACACCACCACGGCGCGCTGGATGCTTTCAATGGGCTGGCTGCCGGGCCGCATCAAGGCGCTGTTGGCGAGGCGCAGCACGTCGCCGGCCAGCACCGGGTCCTGCGCAAGGATGCCGGCCAGCTTGCTGGCGCCGGCGGTGGCGCTGTGCACAGCGGCCATCAGCTGCGGCATCAGCGTGGGGCGGCGCGGAAAATAACGATCGTCGAGGGCGCCGGCGGCCAGCGTCGCACGTGTGGCATGACGCAGCGGTTCGTGTTCGGCAGCGGGCGGCAGGGCATCACTCTCCACGCCGAATACCAGGCACCACATGCGGCGGTTCAGCGCCGACAGACTTTCGCCGGAAGGGTCTTCGGTGGGTGCCTTCGACGCGAACATGCGCGCCAGCGTGGTGTCGCCGGGCGGCGTGCCGTCGATGTTGCCCCTGGGCAGATCCGGCGCGCGGCGCGGCCAGAACTGCCAGGCCAGCACTGCCCCGCCTGCCGCTGCGATCAGCGCGGCGATGATGATCCAGGCCAGGTTCAAGGGCGCGGTTTCCGGTCCGGCAGATACATCTGGCTGGCCGCGACATAGCGGCAGGGCGGCTGGCCGCAGAAGCGCACGAACTCCACCAGCCAGCCATTGCAATACAGTTCCAGCCGCGCCACCCGCAGGTCGCTGGCGTCGCCGTCGATGGTGCAGCGGGCGCGGCGACCGCCGGGTTTGCCCGGCTCAGCCAGCGGTATGGCGTGCGACCCCACCTGTTTCATGATTTCGCCGATGCTTGCCTCGTCGACCACCCGCGAGGTCACCTGCACCTGGCGGCCATTGAGCTGCACCGTGCGGCTGGCCGGCGGTGCGGTCGGCTCGCTGTGCGCGACGCTGGCCAGCAGCACAGGCGCCGCAGCCAAAAAACGCCTCAAATCCCGCATTCTGCGCATAGCCGCCACTGTAGCAGGCTGTCTGCGGCCTACGACAATGGAGCGGTAGCCGGCGCAGGTGCAGAATCCGCACCCGATCACGGGCAAGCAAAGGATTGCGATGACCAAGCCATCTGCCGACCTGCAGGCGGTCAAGAATGCGCTGCGACGCTACGAGCACACCTGGCGGGCCCGACTGCCTGTGGGCCGTACTGAAATGAGCCTGGAGATGGCCGATCTGCTGATGGCCCTGCTGCGCACGGCCGATCAGCTGGATGTGGATCTGCTGGACTCGGCCGAAACGCTGCTGGAGCGGCGCCTGCCCGGGATTCCGAAACTGGTGAACCGCTAGGGCCTGAGCGGCGGCCGGTGGGGACATCCGGCCGCCGCTTTCCCGGTCAGCTCACAGCGGACCGTTGCGCCACGGACCGGTGATGGCGAAGGTGATGCCCGGCGTCTGGATGTTGGCGAACAGCCAGTCACCGCTGGAATCGAAGCAGGCGCCCGCCCACTCATTCGCACGCTGATTGCCGGTGAAAATCATGCTGTTGTCCGGTCGCGAATAGGTGCTGCTGCCGAAGTCCACCAGATTCTGCGCGAAGGTGAAGAGGCGGCCATCGCGCGTCAGTGCCACCAGCCTTTCGGTGCTGATGCCGTTCAGCAGGTAGCTCGGGCTGCCCGAGTTGTCCTCGCAGAACAGCAGTCCGCCGCGCGGCGTGACGATCAGGTTGTCCGGATTGTCGAGCTCGTTGGCGGACGGTGCGTCGTACAGCAGCACCAGCTGTTGCTCGACGATGTCGAAGCGGAACACCTGGCCGTTGCCGCTCTGGCCGCCGTCGGTGCAGACGAAGTAGATGCTGCCGTCGCGATAGGCCGTGCCCTCGGGGCGGCGGAAGATGGCGCCGCCCTGGGCCTGACCCTGGGCGAAATTGCTGGCGGCGACCAGGTTCTCGGGATCGGCGATCTCCACCCAGGACACATCCAGCGGCGCGCCCACCGCCACCGGATAGGCGGCGCCACCACCGCCCAGCGGATTCGCGCCGCGCAGGTTGGCGTTGTCGATGCCCACCACCTTCAGCATCTCCAGCCTGCCGCCGCGCTGATAGTCGAAGCGATGGTTCGGCGTGAAGCGGTAGAAGCCGCCGGGGCTGGCGTCTTCGGTCAGGTATACCACGCCGGTCCGCGGGTCCACTGCGGCGGCTTCGTGATTGCGCCGGCCCATGGCCTTGATGGGCTTGCCATTCGAGGTGCCGACCGCCGGCACATCGAAGAACCAGCCATGTGGAAAGCTGCGCGTGGCATCGGCCGGATCGGTGGTGTTGATCAGCGTTTCTTCGCCGCTGAGCCAGCTGCCCTGCGGGGTGGTGCCGCCACCGCAGTTACGCACCGTGCCGCTCAGCGTCGGCCAGGCCATCAGCCACTTCTGCTTGCGACGGTCGAACACCAGATTGGTGTTGCCGCCTGGAGCGCCCGGCGAATACTGCAGCTTGCCGCTGAGGAAGGAAGTGCCGCTCGAGACTTCGTGATTGCGGCACAGCACGGCCAGCGAACCGATTTCGCGCACCACGCCCATGCCATCGTGCATCGGTGGCGTGACCAGACCCGGCACATCCGGATACATCGGGTCGCCGGTCCAGCCGAAGGACCAGTACTTGAAGCCTGGCGGCAGGCCGAGCAGCGGCAGGCCGGTGGTTTCATCCAGCGTGGGCACCGGATCGCCGTAGGGCGAGGGCACCACGCCGATGTCGGTGCTGAAATCGCCGACACGACCGCGGCCATGTGCGTTGCCATTGGAGGCTTCGGCGCGGCGCGCCATGAACATCTGCAGCGTGCCGGCAATGGCCACGGCGCCGGCGGTGGCCGCACCGCGTTGCAGGAAGGCGCGGCGATCGAACTGCGCCGGTTGCGGCGTTTCGAGCTGCTGCGGTGACTTCAGCGTTTCGCCCTGTTCGGCAGCCAGCTGCGCAATGACCTGATCGATGTGCTGCAGCTGCGTTTCGATTTCATTGGTGCTCATCGTGATTGCCTCGCGATTGCTGGGTGAGGGCACAACGGTGTCACCCTCCGATGACGCGACGATGGCGCGCAGGTTTCAGAATCGTGGCGCGGCGTCGGCACGTTGCTCGGCGTTCAGCGCGGTGACCATGTCAGCCAGTTCCATCACCGCATCCAGCGCGGCCGGATCCTGCAGGTCGGCCACAGCGTCGATGGCCTGCAGCACTTCGGTGGAGTAAGGCGGCGCCCGCCAGCTCTCGGGTAGCGGTGGCCCGGACGATGAGGCGAGTGGTGCAGCAAGCGGTGCGGTGGGTGGTGGCACTGGCCCGGATTGCGCCGCCGCCGCCGCCGCCGCCGCGGGCAGCGTCGCAGCAATGCGCGCGGCGTGCGCCGCATCGGCTGCGCGCCAGCCGTACATGGCCAGCGACAGCGCAGCAGTGGCTGCCGCCGCCAGCAGCAATAGTCGCGCACGCGGTGAGGTGGGCATGCACCCATTGCAGCGCGCGGCGATGACGATGCGATGACAGCCGCGGGGCCGGGCGCTAAGCTCGCAGTGCATTGAATATGAAGCGTAAATTGTGGTGGATCGGCGGGGTGCTGGCAGCGCTGCTGGTGTTGCTGGTGCTGGCTGTGCTGGCGGTGATGTTCCTCGTCGATCCAAACCGCTTCCGCGGCCAGATCGAGAGCACGGCGCTGCAGCGCTTCGGCATCCCGCTGCAGCTGGCCGGCGACCTGGCCTGGCAGTGGTGGCCGCTGTTGTCCATCGACATCGGCCGCGGCAGCGTGGGCGATCCGGCCGGCGGCGCACCCATCGTTTCGTGGCAACAGCTCAGTCTGGGTGCGGCATGGCGCCCGCTGCTGAACCGGCAGTTCATCGCCGATCGCATCGAGGTGCACGGATTGATGCTGAACCTGGCCCGCGATGCCAGGGGCCGTGGCAACTGGCAGGCGTTGCTGGATGAGATCGCGCGGCGCAATGCCGCGCCGGCAACGCAGCCGGCATCACCGTCATCGCCGCTGCAGGCCAACAGTCTGAAGCTGCGCGATGCGCAGCTGATGTTCGCCGATACCGCCAGCGGTTCGATGTGGCGTGTGCAGAGCCTCGACCTCGACAGCGGTGGTCGTTACGACGGCGCCCGCAGCGAAGCCAGCGCGAACGGCGTGCAGCTGTCGGCCGTGGTGGTCGGTGGTTCGTTGCCGGCCGCTGGCGTGCCGGTGAAATTCGCAACCGGCGCCATTGCCTGGGCTGGCGATGCCGGCACATTGCAGCTGCCGGCCTGGACCCTGCATCTGGGCAATGCCGAGATCAACGGAGAACAGCAGGGCGCATTGCAGCTGTCACCGCTGGGTGGCGCGGGGACGCTGAGCGTGTCGTCACCCTCGCTGCGCGAACTGCTGACCACAGTGGGCATTGCCGCGCCGCCGACGCGCGATCGCGGTGTGCTGGGTGAACTGTCGATGGAAACAGGCTGGTCGCTGGCCGCGATGAAGCTGAACCTGCAACCGCTGAAAATCGTTGCAGACGACACTACGCTGAGCGGTGCCGTCATGTGGCCGCTGGATCAATCGACCTCGGCCATGCTGGAACTGGCCGGCGATAGCGTCGACTTCGATCGCTATCTGCGGCCCGAGGATGATCCGGGCGAGCCCTTCTCGCTGCCGGTGGAGACGCTGCGCGCCATCGACGTCAATGGCACTGTGTCCTTCAACACCGTGAACATGCAGGGACTGAACGTGCGCGGTGCGCGCTTCAGGCTGTACAGCGATGGCGGTGCAGTGTCGGCGGGTCGCGCGCGATGAGCGGCCTGATCGCCGAGCGCCTGCTGGTGTGGCACGCAAAGCACGGCCGGCACGATCTGCCCTGGCAGCGCGATCCCACTCCATACCGCGTATGGGTGTCGGAAGTGATGCTGCAGCAGACGCAGGTGGCCACGGTGATTCCCTACTTCGAACGCTTCATGCTGCGCTTCCCCGAGGTGCAGTCGCTGGCCGCCGCGCCGGCCGACGATGTGCTGCATCTGTGGTCAGGACTGGGCTATTACTCGCGCGCGCGCAATCTGCAGCGCGCGGCGCAACGCGTCGTGGCCGAATTCAACGGTGAACTGCCCGACGATGCGGCAACGCTGGCCACGCTCCCCGGCATCGGCCGTTCCACGGCCGCGGCCATCCTCGCGCTGTCGCGCAACCAGAAGCAGACCATTCTCGACGGCAATGTGCGGCGCGTGCTGGCGCGCTACTTCGCCGTGGAAGGACCACCGTCGCAGCGCGCGGTGGAACAGCGGCTGTGGCAGCTGGCCGAGAACGCCACACCCGATCGCGATGTGGGGATCTACACGCAGGCCATCATGGATCTGGGCGCCACCCTCTGCGTGCGTTCGCGACCGCTATGCAATGCCTGCCCGCTGCATGAAGACTGCCGCGCGCGCCGTCAGGGCCGTCAGTCGCAATTGCCGACACCCCGCCCGCGCGCCGCCAAGCGTGTGCGCGGCGTGGTGATGCTGGTGGCACAGCGCGGCGACGGCAGCATTCTGCTTGAGCGCCGCCCCGAGCGCGGCATCTGGGGCGGGTTGTGGTGCCTGCCGGAATTTCACAGCCTCGATGGCGCGCGCGAGTTTGGCGCCACCCGACTGGCGCATGCCGACATCGAAGCCGACACACGCGCACTGGTGCGCCACGCCTTCACGCATTTCGAACTGGAGATCCGGCCCCTGCTGGCGCGCTGCGAGGGTCTTGCCGGTGTGATGGAGAGCCCGCCGACGCTCTGGTATAACGCCGGCGCGCCGGAACGTATTGGATTGCCGGCGCCGATCAGCCAGATCATCCGGAGCCTGCAAGCCATATGAGTCGCACCGTGCAATGCGCGCTGCTGAAGCGCGAAGCCGAAGGACTGGACCGCCCGCCCTATCCGGGGCCGCTGGGCCAGCGCATATTCAACGAGGTGTCGAAGGAAGCCTGGAGCCGCTGGGTCAAGCACCAGGTGATGCTGCTCAACGAGTACCGCCTCTCGCCGGTGGATCCAAAAGCTCGCGCTTTTCTTGAAGGCGAGATGGAGAAGTTCCTGTTCGGCGGCGACGCGGCCAAGCCCGAGGGTTACGTCGCGCCAAAGTAACTCAAATACCTGGCGATGCGGGGCGCGTCGCCAGTTCGGCCAGTGCCGCACGCACCTCGGACAGCCGCGGTGGTTTGCTGAGGATGCGATCGATATGCTGCGGCAGGGCGCCTTCACTTTGCAGCCGCTGGCCCCAGCCGGTCAGAAGAAAGATCGGCATGTCCGGCGCGCTGGCCTTGATCGTCGCCGCCACGGTGCGCCCGTCGACATTCGGCATGCCAAGATCAGTGATGACAACGCTGAACGGTTCACCGCGCTGGTGCGCGGACAAACACTCGTCGATGCCCTTCTGGCCGCCTTCGGCGGAAGTTACCGCATGGCCATCGGATTCGAGCACATCGCGCAGCGAGCGGAGAATGAGCGGATCATCGTCGATCAGCAGTACGCGCAGCGGCGCGGTCTGTATCGGCGGAGCAGTCACGGGCAGGCGATCGACCGGTGACGCTGCCGTGAAGTTGATGCGCATGGTCGTGCCGCGTCCGGGCTCGCTGTCGATGCCGATATCCGCGCTGTGCCGCTGCACCATTCCGTACACCATGGCCAGTCCCAGCCCGGTGCCCCGTTCACCCTTGGTGGTGAAGAAAGGCTCGAGGCAGTGGGCGCGTACGGATTCCGACATGCCCGCGCCGGTGTCGCAGACTTCCACCACCACTGACGGAGGCGAGCCCGCCCGATGGGTCGGATCGATCCGGGTGCGCAGTGTCAGCGTCCCTCCCTCGGGCATGGCATCCACTGCGTTGAGCACCAGATTGGTCAGGGCATCCCGGATCTCATTCTCGGCGCCCATTACCGGCGGCAGCGCGTTGGCGAATTCGCACTTCAGTTCAATGACGATGCCACGTTCCTGAGGAATGGAACTCCAGCGGGCGCGCGTCAATTCCGCAACCTGGTCCAACAGCGCATTGAGATCGACCGCAGCAAGCGCCAGCTGGTCTTCACGCGGACGATAGAACATCCGCATGCGGGCCACGGTGTGGCCGACACCTTCGATCGCGCGCTGGATGACCGTAAGCTGTTCGCGCGCTTGCGCGTTGAGGGACGGATTGCGCTCGAGAAGCGACTGCGTATACAGCGCGGCGGGCGACAGAGCGTTGTTGATGTCGTGCGCGATGCCGCTGGCCATCTGCCCAAGCGCGCGCAGCCGCTCCTGCTGCATCACGGATTCCTGCGTCCGGCGCAGATCGTCGTAGGCGCGCTGCAGGGATCCGTGAAGCTGTGCCTGGTGGCCGGCGAGCGCCAGGTGCTCGCTGAGTTGCCGCAGGAATTCGCAGTCGATGCTGGCGAAGCTGCCGGGATTGCGGCGGGCGGCAACCAGCACGCCGAAGACCCTCTTCTCCACGCTCAGCGGAGCAATCACCAGGGCACGCAAGCCGCCGCGCGCAATGGCGGCCGTGAAGGGGTGTGGCGATCCGGCAATATCCGGTTCGTATACCAGCTCTCCGTTGACGCTGCGTCCCAGCCCATTCCGATCGACGCTGATACGCGCCTGCTCGGTCAACGCGAGTTCGAGGGCCAGCGCGCGGCTTTTGGCGCCGACGCAGGCGATTTCCAGTGTCTGCGCGGCCGGCTCGTACAGGCAGATGCAGCCGAAGTCGATCGGCAGGTGATCCTCGAGGCTGCGGATCGCCACCTGGAATATGCTGTGTACGTCCTGCCGTTCGGCGATGGCCCGGGTACTCCGATCCAGCAGGCTCAGCCGTTCGGACTGGGTGCGCAGACGCTCTTCGGCGCGCTTGCGCTCGGTGATGTCGCGCACGAATGCGCTGAAGCCGATGCTGTCGCCCAGACGTATCGGTGTGATGGCGATTTCGACCGGAAACTCGGTCTGGTCGCGCCGCAGGGCAGAGAGCTCGATCCTGCGGTTGAGCACCGGACCCTCGCCGGTGGCCAGGTAGTGCTCCATGCCGCGCTGATGATCGAGGCGGTAGCGCCCGGGAATGATCATCTCGGCAAGTGTCCGGCCGACTGCTTCGCTGGCCGTCCAGCCGAACAGGACTTCGGCCTGACCGCTCCAGCCGGTGATCGCATCCGAGCGATCGATGGTGATGACGGCATCCAGCGCGTTCTCGATGATGAGACGGGTACGTTCCTCGCTGGCGGCGAGCGCCATCTGCGCCTGCTGCCGCCCGGCATCTGCGCGGGCGAGCTGCGCCGCATCGATCCACACCAGCATGGCCAGAACCAGTACGCTCGACAGCGCAAACAGCGAAAAGCTCTGTTCGACGCCCAGCGAGCCAGCGTGGTAGGCCGCCAGCGCCAGTGCGCCGGCGGCAAGCGGCACCAGCAGCGCGGCAGGCAGCAGGCGCCGCGCGCTGTCCCCCGACGGACCGGCATCGGTCAACAGCATGAAGAGCCCGGTATCCCGGCGCAGCGCGACGACGCCGGTGGCCAGCAGCATCAGCATGATCGCCGTATGGATTGCCATCTGGCTGAACGGCAGTAGTGGAATGCCGCCGAACAGATAGCGCGCAAATCCCAGCCACGCCGTCAGCATCGCGAGCAGCGCCAGGATCTGATACACGCGGGCCCATCGCAGGCGGCGGCTCAGCAGCAGGGTGGAGGCAATCAGCGCAAAACCCAGCGCCGTGCCCGGCGACATCAAGCCGATGCGCAATTCGTGAATTGCCGCATGCTGCTCGAGCCCGAGGCCGTCCAGTCCCGCATCCCAGCGCAACAGATATGCGGTAAGCCGGGTCAGAGTCAGAACCAGTGCGAGCGCGGCGCAGCTCATCGCGGGAAGGCGTACATCGACGCTGAAGAGCGTCAACGACGCAGCACAGAGCGTGATGGTCAACGCTGTCAGCGGCGTCATTGCCGGCCAGCCGGGTACGACAGTGGTGAGTGTCGCAATGCCGAGCAGCCAGCCCGTCAGTACCGCCAGACCGACTGCGAGCCCGATGAGGCCAACCAGCCCCGCATACCCTGCTGCAGTCCGCCCCGACCCGATCGCGTTCATTGTGTGCGGGAGTCTGCGACAACTCACCTATCGGTTATCCCGAATTCTGCTGCAGTCCGAATGCGGTGTTCTGTATCCGCGCCACTACGGAAATCAGTGGCTTAGCGAGCCGTTGGCTTGACGCCCCTGCGCCCGGCCGGTCTAATACGCGGCCTTCCGATTCCCCGTGGCCGGGTAGCTCAGTTGGTAGAGCAGCGGATTGAAAATCCGCGTGTCGTTGGTTCGATTCCGACCCCGGCCACCATCAATTTGTGGGTCTATCCCGGTCACATGGGTGACGGTTTATACCGGAGACATGGGTAACACTCACATTGGCTCCGCGCTGAGTGTGGCGCAGTACGGGGGCAAGCATCCGGACGCCAAGGCATGGAAGGGTTTGGGATCCGGCGTGTTCGAGGTGGTGAGCAACTTCGACACCAATACGTTCCGCGCCGCCTATGTCGTGCGATTTGCGGAGGCAATTTACGTACTGCACTGCTTTCAGAAAAAGTCGCCCAGCGGAATCAGGGCCGCCAAGACGGATGTGGATTTGATCGCACAGCGGTTGAGGATGGCCGCTGCGGATCATGAGGAACGATATGGCAAAGCGAAGAAAGAGCGCTGAGATCGAACGCAGCTCCGGGAACGTGTTCACGGACCTGGGCCTGCCCGATGCCGTGGAACTGGATACCAAGATGCGCTTGGCCGTGGCAATCAACCGGCTGTTGACGGCCAAGCACCTGACTCAGGCCGATGCCGCCGCCAGGTTGTCGATCAATCAACCGAAGATCTCGGCTCTGAAGAACTACAAGCTGGAAGGCTTTTCGGTCGAGCGGCTGATGGGGTTTCTGACGGCGCTGGGTAGCGACATCGAGATCCGTATCGGGCCGCCGAAGCGCTCGCCAGGCAGGATCGTGGTGGAAGCGGCGTAGATGCGAATGCTTGAACCACGTTTGCAGCCGTGCGAACGGCCACATAGTTTCTCCCGCAACTGCATGAGGGAGAAATGGCCACGAAAAACCCAGCCGGCCGCTAGCTGCGGCTGACGGTCTTCTTGATCAAGGAAGGCTACGCCACCGTCGAGTCCTTGGTGGCTTTCGCAGCAAGCCACCGTGGGCATCTCTCTTCGAGGAAATTCCAGGTTTCGATTCAAGCAAGATTGTGAACCAGGGATCCCGTGCCGTGTTCGTCACACAGATTTCCAAGCGCTGGTTCTGTTTTACTTTTGGCTACGCGCGCCGTCTGATTCTCGATACGGCCATAGAGCGCAACTTCGGCCTCATTGTCGGTTCGATTCCGACGCCGGCCACCAATTTTTCGGTTACTTGCCGCGCTCCAGGTATCCCTGCGCCAGCATCGGCAATATGTAGACCTCGTCGATGACCTGCGAGTCCGGTGCACCCGGATTCACCTGATGCGGACCGATGGCGAACAAGGTCTTCTTGCCGGGTCCGCCGAAGACCACGTCGACGAGGCGACGCGGCGCCGGAATGGTGCCCAGATATTTGCCGTCCGGCTCAAACACGCGCACACCTGCGTCGCCGGTGATGTAAATGCGACCCTGCGAATCCACCGTCGCGCCGTCATTACCGCCACCGGGAATCTGCGCCAGCATGCGTGTGTTGCTGAGCATGCCATCGGCACCGACATCTCCGACGTACAGATTGCCGCCACTGCCCATGTACAGCCTGGTCTCATCGGGGCTGAGCGTCGCGCCATTGACCGGCTGGTCGAATACCTTGGTTACCTTGCCGTCGGGACTGGCGTAGTAGTACCCAGTCCAGGCGAAGTAGACGCCACCGTTGTGCAGCGCTGCGGCTGAGTCCATCACGCCAGAGCCTTGACACTCGAGCGCCTCACCCTTGTAGGAATTGGCAATGAGTTTTCGTTCCGGCGCCAACTGCCATATCGATGGAATCAGCGAGCGCTCGGCGATGAACAACTCGCCCTTTTTATTCAGGGCGAGCGAGCCGCCGGTATTGGTGTCCTTGTAAGCGACCGTGGCGTGGCCTTCGGGAGTGAGGCGCACGACTTCGCTGTTGTCGTTCTGTGCAATCAGCACGCTGCCGTCAGGCAACCCGACCATGCCGTCGGTATTGTTGCCGGTCTGCACCCAGATCAGCTTCCACTTCACGTCCGCATCGACCACGCCGGGAATGGCCTTGATCGAATACGGGAACGGACCGACATCCGGTGCCGTCGCCCGGGCCAGCAACGCGGCAGGAATCTGCGGCCGCGGTGGCGGCTGTTTGCACATGGCGCGCAGCACCTCGCTGCGCAGATCCAGCCCGGATTGAAGGCCCGAACCTGCCGGCTGCGCCTTGCTGATGGGAACGGGATATGGACGGCGGTCCGGCTGTGCCGCATTTGCGGTCAGCACTGCGCCGAGCGCGAAGAGAAAAGCCAAAGAGAGTGGTTTCATGATGGTCGCCCTTTCTTTTGGATTGTCCGCGAGAAATCCACCCGGTGGCCCCGGGTAGAGGTGTAGTCGCGCTGCGCTTTCTTCGGCAGGTATTTGTCCTCGATCTGGCGGATGCGCGCGGCGCCCACCAGCTTGGCCTGCGGAACCCGACCCCACTTGCTCGAGTTGGCGCGGCCGTTCCACGCGTGCAACGCCGTGCCGCCGTCCTTGCGCACGTCGTTGAGCAGTTCCCACGCCGCCTGTAGTCCGGCAGTGGCGCAGAACACCGGATAGAGGACGATGCGCAGTCCGAGTTTTTCGTACTCCGCTTCGGTGGGCGGTGTGTCCTCGCCGCCCCAGATGGCGAGCACCGGCGCCGGGATTTCCTTGCAGGCGCGCTTCACCTGCTGGCGCGTCTCGACCGAGTTGAGCCAGACGAAGTCGGCGCCGCCCTGTTCCACATAGGCGATGCAGCGCTCCAGTGCGTCGTCGAAGTTGCTGCCCTCGGCACCCAGCGCGTCGCAGCGGGCGCAGATCACGAACTCGGGGTCGAGTTCGTCGCGGGCGGCCACCGCGGCCTGCAACTTGCCGACCTGCTCTTCCTGGCTGATCACCCGGCGCCCGGCCAGAGTGGATGATTTCTTCGGCGCTTCCTGGTCTTCGAGCGACAGAGCGGCGACGCCGCTGCGTACCATCTCCTGCACCGCGAAATGCACATTGACCGCGTTGCCGTAGCCTGTGTCGGCATCGATCATGATCGGGATATCGGTGCGTGCTGCCAGGTGGCGCGCGTGGTCGGCCACGTCGCGCAGCCCGATGATGCCGTTGTCGGGCACACCGTACAGGAACGCGGAAAGTTGCGAGCCGGCCATGAAGAAGGTTTCAAACCCCACCTCCTGGGCGAGACGGGCGTAAAGCGGCGAGAACCCGCCTGGCATGACGGTGAGCCGTTTGCGTTTCAGGATGGCGCGCAACTTGCGCCGCTTGTCGGTGGATGAGGGGGGCTTCGCCACGGTCTTTTCTCCAATGCGGTTTCCAGCATTCCGGAAATGGGCCGAGGCAGATCGGGAACGGCTCCATTCCATGGTCCCAGTTGTATCATCGTCCCACAAAAGCATAGAGCCATTGAATTTGGCGCATGGGGGGAGATGTATGAATCGCTATTCAATTGCGGCGCTTGTTCATGCGTTGCCTTTTCTTGTTGTCGCCGCTTCGGCATGGGCGCAGGACGATGCTCTCGATGAAGTTGTCGTCACTGCGCAAAGGCGTGAGGAGAGCGCGCAAAGGTCCGCGATTGCGATTTCAGTAGTGACTCCTCAGGACCTGGCCGATGCGGGGATCACAAATCCGGTCGAACTGACCAAGATCGTGCCGGCCCTTCAGGTCACGCCCACCTCAAGCACCTTCACCATTTTCAACATCCGCGGCATCGCCAATTACGCCGTCAATCCCTGGTCGGACCCCGCCATCCTCTTCAATTATGACGGCGTCCCGATCGCACGTCCGACCGGTGTCTACGGGCTCTTTTACGATCTGGAGCGCGTCGAGGTGCTGAAGGGGCCGCAGGGCACTCTTTACGGCCGCAATGCCACGGGCGGCGCGATCAACGTTCTACCGCATCGTCCGGAACTTGGAAAATTCGGCGGCGATCTCAGCGTGGAGATCGGCAATTACGATCTGAAACATGTCGCTGGCGCTGTGAACGTGCCCGTGACGGACCAGGCCGCGCTGCGCGCCGCCTTCGACATCATGGACCGGGATGGCTATCTCTCGACCGGAACCAGCGACAATGTCGGCCAAGCGGGGCGGCTGCAGTTTCGGGTCGAGCCTTCCGATGCCCTGTCGATCGTTTTGGGCGGCGACTACTATCATCAGGGTGGCCGGGGACCCGGCTCCACCCTCATCCATGGGCGATATCTCGTCGGCACGTCACAGGCCGACCCGCAGATGCGCCAGCCCGTCGCGGGCTCCTGGACAGACCTCAACGATCCGTCGGTCTGTGCGGCCACGGCCGCCTATTTTTCGAATGACCGCTCGGTCTGCCTGAACACCTCCCGCGTGGACAACACATTCTGGGGGGTCAATGCGACCATCGACTACCAATTCAGTTTCGGCACCTTCACCATCCTCCCCGCCTATCGGCGATCGACAGTCAACTTCGACGGGCACAACAATCCCAACTTCCACCAGCGCCTGGTCGAAAAGCAGACCTCCGTCGAGGCACGGCTTGCCTCCAATGACACCGACGCTCCGCTGAAATGGGTTGTCGGCGGCTTCTGGCTGGACAATCCCAGCCACGGCGACATGGGCGTCAGCCTGCGGCCAACGGAGCTGACCCTGCTGAGCAACCTGACAGACCTCGGCACCACCAGCTGGGCGGCGTTCGCCCAAGGCACCTATTCCGTGCGACCCCGGGCGCGTGTCACTGCGGGCGTTCGCTACACGCGTGACGAAAAGGACTTCGAGGCCCGCGCTGTCGACAACACCGGTGCGATCACCGGGGTCGTTGGCAGGACGCTATCGAGCCAGGATCGCAACAAGTCCTGGAGTGCGGTAACCGGCAAGGCGGGCGTCGAATTCGATGCGGCGGACAACTCGCTGCTCTATTTCAACTACGAACGCGGTTACCATTCGGGCGGCTTTTTCATCACCGGTTTGCCCAACGATAACTACAAGCCCGAGACCGTGCAGGCCTATACGGTGGGCTCCAAGAATCTTTTCCTCGACCGGCGTCTGCAGGTCAATGTCGAGGCCTTCCACTACTACTATACAAATCAGCAGATCTCGCATCTCATGACGAGCGTATTTGGAGGCGTGCCCGCTCCAGGATTCGTCACCGAAAATGTCGGCAAGTCCAGGATCTGGGGTGTGGAGCTTGATACCGCGTATAAGGTCACGCCCAACACGCTCATCACGGCGGATCTGCAATGGCTGCGCGCCAGGTACGACGAATTCACTTACTCCTCCGGCGTTGCACCGACCACTTCGGGCTGTACCGCCCTCGCTCCAAGACCAACCGGGATCGCGGGATTCCCGGTCAGCTTTTTCTATGATTGCAGCGGCAGACAAATGGTGAATTCACCGACCTGGAAATCCGCGGTCGGGATCCAGCAGACCATTCCGCTCGGCAATGGCGGCGACATCGTCGGTGAAATGCGCGCCTATGCCCAATCCAGCGCCTGGCTCAACGGCTATGACTATTTGCCGTTCGATCGCGACGGCACGAATTGGAGCGGAGACGTATCCCTTTCCTATCGTGCGCCGGAGGAACGCTGGAGCCTGACGGCCTTCATGAACAACTTCACCAACGAGAGAAACGCTGCGGTTATCTATGGGACCGGCGACACCGAGAACTCTGTGACGCATGCCAACGGCTCGCCGCCCACGGCGGTATGGAAGGCGCCGCGTACCTACGGCGTTCGCATGGCAGCGCATTTCTAGCGTTCGCCGTCCAGTGCATGAGTTATGGCTGCTTCGCCAGTGCCGCGTCCTCATGCGCGCGGGCGGTGACGTAGTGGCGGATATTGTCCGCCTCCTGCGAGGTCATCACCGGCGCCCAAGAAACCATACCCCCCTCTTTCAGCACGCCGTCGATGACGATGATCCGCCACGTATTCGCATTCTCGAGCGTGGCGCTGTAGCGCAGATCCGGATTGAGCGCGCCGGACACCGCTGCATCGCCGTGGCAGACGCTGCAGAAGCGCGCGAACAGCGCCTTGCCCTGCTCAACCTGCTGCGGTGAACCGGTCAGCTTCGGCGGATCGAGCGGCAAGCGGGTGGGAGGCGGTGGTGCAGCGGGCAGTTGCGCGGTGCCACCGAGCTTGAACACCAGCAACCGGCTGATGTTGCGGATCGGCCCCGACTTGTCGGCGAGTACGCCGGTAGCAACGTCCCAGACGCCGCCCCAGCCGGCCATCACCGCGACATACTGCACGCCGTTGATCGAATAAGTCATCGGCGCGGCCATCACGCCACTCTGCACCGGCATCCACCAGAGCTTCTGCCCCTTGTCGGCACTGTAGGCGATGAAATTGCCATTGGCGGTGCCTTCGAACACCAGGTTGCCGGCGGTCGAAAGAGAGCCGCCGTTCCAGGGTCCGACATAGTCCACGCGCCATCGCGTTTTCTGCGCCACCGGATCCCACGCCACCAGCGCGCCGGTGCTCCCGGCACGTGCCATCCCGCGTTGCCTGATATCGGCCGGCATGGCAGTTTTGCCGGCGTCCATCGCCGTGTTGTAGCCGAGCTCGGCCGGCTTCCAGTCGGGACCCGCTGCCGCATAAGGGAAGGACACTTCGTTGACCGGAATGTATACCAGGCCCGTCTTCGGGCTGAATGACATCGGCTGCCAGCTGTGTGCGCCGGCTGCGCCGGGAAGCGAGATGAAGGGCGTTCCGGTCTTGTCGTAAAACGCGGCCGGGATCGGCGACGGGCGGCCAGTCACCGGATCGATGTCGCGGGTCCAGTTGATCGCCCTCACGAACGGCTTGGCCGAGAGGAACTTGCCGGTCGCCGCGTCGAGCATGTAAAAGAAGCCATTCTTCGGCGCATGCAGCACAACGCGCCTCAGCTGGCCGTTCACCGGCAGCGTCGCCAGCATGATGTGCTGGGTCGAATCAAAGTCCCAGCGGTCGCCGGGCGTTTCCTGAAAGTGCCAGACGTATTCGCCTGTCTTCGATCTCACCGCGACGATGGAGGAGGTGAACAGATTGTCGCCACCCTGAGGCGAGCGCACTGATGCATTCCACGGGCCGCCGTTGGCGGTGCCGAAATAAAGCAGGTCGAGATCGGGATCGTAGGCGATCGCATCCCACACCGTGCCGCCGCCGCCATATTTCCACCATTCGCCGGTCCATGTCCTGGCTGCCTGGGCGAGCGCCGGCTGCTCGAACGGCTGCGACGGATCGCCGGGCACGGTATGGAAGCGCCAGACCCGCTTGCCGGTGGTCGCGTCGTAGGCGCTGATATAGCCGCGGGCGATATATTCGGCGCCGCCATTGCCGATGATCACCTTGCCGTCGATTACCCGCGGCGCGCCGGTGATGGTGTAGACCTTGTCCTTCTCGGTGGTATCGACGCTCCACATCGGCGTGCCTGTCTTGCGCTCGATCGCGATCAACCGGCCGTCCAGCGTGCCGATATAAAGCAGGTTGCCCCAGGCGGCAAGGCCGCGATTGACAGCATCGCAGCAGGCCCGGACGAGCGTTTCGCGCGGCACCTTCGGATCGTAGGTCCAGAGCAATTTGCCGGTCGCGCCGTCATAGGCTTTGACCAGGCTCCAGGCCGTGGAGACGTAGAGCACGCCGTCGATTACGAGTGGCGTCGCTTCCTGGCCGCGGGCGGTGTCGAGATCGGAATACCAGGCGAGGCCCAGCTTGCCGACATTTTGATCGCTGATCTGCTCGAGCGGGCTGTACCGCTGCTCGTCATAAGTGCGGCCGACGGTCAGCCAGTTGTCGGCATCCTGATTGGCGGCGAGCAGTCGCGCGTGCGTGACGGCGCCGTTGCTTTCCCCCTGCTTCTCGCTCTTCTGGACTGAACACCCGCTGATGAGCAGCGTTGCGGCAAGCAACGAACCCAGGAACTGACGCATCTGACACCTCACCGCCTGGATGCCATTATTTTTGGAGCGGAGAGATCTTCGGCCAGCATCTGGGCTGACGAAATCAGCAGCAGGACCAGGCGTTGTTCGAGAGCGCGGTTGAGGATTCTGGCTTCGACCACCAGGCTCAGGCTGGCCGCGGTGCCGGAGGCCGCCACGACCAACGGCACGGCAATGCCAACCAGCCCCTTGTCGATCTCACCGCGCGTGATGGCGTACCCGGCCCGTCGTATGCCGGCCAGATGCTGCTGCAATTCTTCAAACCGCTCGTGCCGGGTGCGACGGGAGAGAGGCTCCTTCTCCCACAGGCGCTTCAAGCGCCGGGTCGGCAGCTGAGCCAGGATGGTCTGTGAGGTGGCGCCGAGCATGAGGGGCATGGGCCGGCCCCGTTCATAGCTGGAATGGACAGTGGCCCCCGGGGCCGGCGCATCGGCAATGCACATCACTGTTTCGTGATAGAGCCGGGCCAGCAGGCCCACGCAGACAATCTGCGCTTGCCGGACCACCTCCTGCAACAGCTGTTCGCCCTTTTGCATGAGCGGGTCGGTCAGGCGCATCAGCCGATCGAATTTCACGAACGCAGCGCCGAGCCGATAAGTGGCGCCTGCGGAGGGTTCCAGGAAGCTCTCGGCGACCAACTCACGCACGGTGCGATAAACCGAGCTGGCCGGCACATTCAGGGCCTCGGACATGGCCGGTACCGTCCATGCGCCTTGCCTCTCACTGAACAGGCGCAACACCGTGGTAAAGCGGCTCAGGGCAGGCATTGTTCGCTCTCAGATTCCCGACGGGATGCGAGATTTTATTGATGACAACTTATCACAGCGAACCCCCGCAGTTGCGCGACATTCGATCCGTAAATCCGGAAATGGATCGAGGCGTTCCGGATCGGCTCCATTCGATGGTGCTGGCGATATCATGGCAGCACCTCATCGAGCACTGAATTTTCGGAGTCGTTCATGCTTTCGAAGGAGCGAAACGAACTGGCCTGCCGCAGCGGTGCGGGCACGGCCGGTGGGAAGCTGTTCCGCCAGTACTGGCAGCCGATTGCGCTGACGACGGATTTTCCGGCCGATGGTGCGCCGTTGCCGATCCAGGCACTGGGGGAGAAGTTC
>JAIBJM010000084.1 GCA_020029535.1 Gammaproteobacteria bacterium
CGATGAATACCAATCGCGTGGCGGCTGTAGCCGGCGTGAGCGTGGGGTCCGTGTATCAATACTTTCCCAACAAGGATTCGCTCGTCGCGGCGCTACATGAGCGTCATGCCGCGCAGGTACATGCGGTGATCGAGGAAGTCATCGATGCTTCCAGGGCGCGATCGCTGCGCGGACGGATCGATGCGATGGTGCATGCGCTGCTCGCTGCCCATCGCATCGATCCCGAGTTGCACCGCGTGCTGGAGCGCGAGCTGCCTTTCTTCGATGCGCCGAAGGACGACAGTCCCGCCGATGCCGGAATCTATCGGCGCATACGCGCACTGCTCGAGCAACACCGTTCCGAGATCACGCTCCGCAATCTGGAGCTTGCCACGTGGATGACGCTGCAACTCATGGAGGCGCTCGTGCACCAGGCCGTCATCGATCCGCCGCGACAGTTCGTGGCCGACGACATCGAAGGAGCGATTCGCGATGCCGTCCTGGGCTATCTGACGTGTTAGCTCCGGGGAGATCCCTTCAATCGGAACACGGCCCTACTTCAACGGCAAGCCATGTCCGCCGCCACGACCGCGCAGGCCTCAGCCTAACCACACCCGCGCATTGCGGAACAGCCGCATCCAGCCGCTGTCCTCGCCGGCATCGTCCGGGCGCCATGAATTCTGCACGCTGCGATACACCCGTTCCGGATGCGGCATGGAGATGGTGACGCGGCCATCGGTGGTGGTCAGCGCCGCAATGCCCAGTGGCGCGCCATTGGGATCGGCCGGATAACTGCGCGCCACAGCGCCGCGGTTATCGATGTAGCGGTAGGCCACCAGTCGGGCATCCACGCATACCTTCAGGTCGGCCTCGCTGGTGAACAGCGGCCGGCCCTCGCCATGCGACACTGCAATCGGCAATCGTGAGCCGCTCATGCCCTTCAGCAGAATCGACGGCGAATCGGCAATTTCCACCAGACTGAGCCGCGCTTCAAACTGCTCGCTGCGATTGCGCACGAAGCGCGGCCAGTGCGCCGCACCCGGAATCAGTTCCTTCAGCAGCGCCACCATCTGGCAGCCATTGCAGGCGCCTAGCGTGAAAGTATCGGTGCGCTCGAAGAAACGCTGGAACTCGGTCCGCGTGCGCTCGTGGAACAGGACGGAACTGGCCCAGCCACCGCCGGCGCCCAGCACATCACCATACGAGAAGCCGCCGCAGGCAATCAGTCCGGAGAAACCGCGCAGATCGGCCTGACCGCCCAGCAGATCGCTCATGTGCACATCGTGGGGCTCGAAACCGGCGCGCTCGAGAGCCGCCGCCATTTCGATCTGGCTGTTGACGCCTTGCTCGCGCAGCACGGCGACGCGCGGCCGCGCACCGCGTGCAATCAACGGCGCGGCAATGTCTTCGGCAGGATCGAAACCCAGTTTCCAATGCAGACCCGGATCGCTCTCGTCGATGACGCTGGCCAGTTCTTCGTCGGCGCAATCCGGATTGTCGCGCAGCCGGCGCATCTGCCAGGACGTTTCGGACCAGGCACGACGCAGATCGCGCCAGCTCTCATCGATCTGTTGGCCGGCGGCTTGGATGCGCACGCGCATTTCGCGCACGGGCGCACCGATCACGCGACTGCAGGAAACCAGATCATGCGCCTGCAATACCTGACGCACGGCATCGGCATCGCCGGCCGCCACCTGCAGCACGGCGCCGCATTCCTCGCTGAACAGCCGCGACAGCGCGCTACCCGGCGTGGCATCCAGTTCGATCTGCAATCCGCAGTGGCCGGCGAAGGCCATTTCCAGCAGCGTGGCCAGCAGGCCACCGTCGGAGCGATCGTGATAGGCCAACAGCAGACCGCGCTGGCGCAGCTCGATAATCGCCGCGGCAAAATTCTTCAGCAGCTGCGGCGATTGCAGATCGGCCGGAGCGCCGCCCGGCATATTCCACACCTGCGACAGCGCACTGGCGCCGAGACGATTGCGGCCCTCGCCCAGATCCACCAGCCACAGCTGCGATTCGCCGGCATCCAGTTGCAGTTGCGGCGTCAGCGTGCGGCGCACATCGCGCACCGGCGCAAAGGCCGACACGATCAGCGACATCGGCGCCACCACGGCGCGGGTGCCACCCTCCTGCTGCCACACCGTCTTCATCGACAGCGAATCCTTGCCCACCGGAATGGCGATGCCCAGCGCCGGACAGAACTCCTCGCCTACCGCGCGCACCGCGGCATAGAGCGCCGCGTCTTCGCCCGGCTCGCCGCAGGCCGCCATCCAGTTGGCGGACAGCCGCACCTCACCGAGCGTCGCAATGTCCGCGGCCAGAATGTTGGTGAGGGCTTCGGCCACTGCCAATCGCGCCGAGGCCGCCGCATCCAGCGGTGCCACCGGCGTACGCTCGCCCATGGCCATGGCCTCGCCACTGTAGTGCTGGTAGTCGCTGAGCGTCACGCCCACGCCGCTGACCGCCACCTGCCAGGGTCCGACGAACTGATCGCGGCTGATCTGCCCGCCCACGGTTCGATCGCCGATGGTGATCAGGAAGGTCTTGTCGGCCACCGCCGGCAACCGCAGCACCCGATACACCGACTCGCGCAGATCGGCATCGAGCAGCTGCGGGGCTGCCTGCAGCGCCGACGGTACCGGTAACTGGCTGCGCACATCACGCCGCATCCTGGGCGGCTTGCCGAACAGCACCTCCATGGGCAGATCGACCGGACGATTGCCGAACTCGCGATCGCTGACGACCAGCACGCCATCGTCGGTGATGGTGCCAATCACGGCATAGGGACAACGCTCGCGCTGCGCGATGCGATCGAAGACCGTCAGCCCCTCGGGCTTGAGCGCCAGTACGTAGCGTTCCTGCGCTTCGTTGCACCAGATTTCCAGCGGTGACATGCCCGGCTCGGCGCTGGGCACTTCGCGCAACTCGATCTGCGCACCGCGATGGCTGTGCGCCACGGCCTCGGGCACCGCGTTGGACAGACCACCGGCCCCGACATCGTGGATCAGCTCGACCGGATTGCCCTCGCCCAGCGCCCAGCAGCGATCGATGACTTCCTGTGCGCGGCGCTGCATCTCGGGATTGCCGCGCTGGACCGAGGCGAAATCCAGCGCTTCGGTGCTGGTACCACTGTCCATCGAGGAAGCAGCGCCTCCACCCAGACCGATCAGCATGGCCGGGCCACCGAGCACCACCAGCTTCGCACCCACCGATACCTCGCCCTTGTGAACCTGTGCGCGGCGCACATTGCCGAGACCACCGGCGATCATGATGGGCTTGTGATAGCCGCGCGCGCGATGCGCTGCATCGCCGGGCAGTTGCATCTCGTAGCTGCGGAAATAGCCGCAGATGGCGGGGCGGCCGAATTCGTTGTTGAAGGCCGCGGCGCCCAACGGACCCTCGAGCATGATGTCCAGCGGCGTCGCGATGCGCGATGGCGCGCCGATGCCGCCTTCCCATGGCTGCACGAAACCGGGAATGCGCAGGTTCGAGACCGAGAAACCCACCAGACCGGCCTTCGGCTTGGCGCCCACACCGGTGGCGCCTTCGTCGCGGATCTCGCCACCCGAACCGGTCGAAGCGCCCGGGAACGGAGCGATGGCAGTGGGATGGTTGTGCGTCTCCACCTTCATCAGGATGTCGATGGGTTCCGTCACGGCGCGATAGATATTGCTGGGCGGATCGGGAAAGTAACGGGCACCGATGCTGCCCTCGATGACGGCCGCATTGTCCTTGTAGGCCGACAGCACGCCGGCCGGTGCCTGCGCGTGTGTATTGCGGATCATCGCGAACAGCGACTTGGGCTGCGGCACGCCATCGATGATGAATTCGGCATTGAATATCTTGTGGCGGCAGTGCTCGGAATTGGCCTGCGCAAACATCATCAGTTCCACATCGCTGGGATCGCGGCCCAGCCGCGTGAAAGCCACCAGCAGGTAGTCGATTTCATCGTCGGCCAGTGCCAGTCCCAAGCGCTGGTTGGCGGCCACCAGCGCCATGCGCCCCGCAGCCAGCGCGACGAATTCCAGTGGTCGCGGCGCTGCGGTGGCGAACAGCGCCCGCGCATCATCGGCGCGCGTGAATACGGTTTCGGTCATGCGGTCGTGCAGTGGCGCGGCCAGCGCCGTCAGCAACGGCCCGGCATCGATGCCGGCAATGCGATAGACAATGCCGCGTTCGATGCGTCGCACCTGTTGCAGGCCGCAGGCCTGTGCAATGTCGGAAGCCTTGCTGGACCACGGCGAAATGGTGCCAACGCGGGGCACCACATACAGCGCAGTACCCGCCTGCTCTGCTGCTGCCTGCGCATCGGCCTGCAGCAGCTGCGTCAACCGAGACAGGGCGGCCGCATCCAGCGGCCGGGCTTCATCGATGAAGTAGACGAACCGGGCCTGCAGTCCGCTCACGGCCCGCTGCACCTGCTGCAGACGCTGCTGCAGGCGGGTCAGCCGGAACGCCGACCAAGCCGGCGCGCCGTACAGGATGCGCACGACTATTTCTTTGGGCCGGATTCGCCGGCCGGCAACGGATACAGCGGCGATGGAAACTGCGTCACATTGCCGCCTTCAAGCATGCTGATCTTGCTGACGCCCTGCTTGCGCACCTCGTCGATGCGCAGTATCGACTGGATGGGCAGATAACTGCGTTTCACGCCGGCAAACTCGCTCTTGATGCGTTCCTCGCCGGGATCCAGCACCACGGTGGAGCGCTCGCCGAACACCAGCTCATCAAGCTCGACAAAGCCGAACAGGCCGCCGTGGCTGACCTTCTTGGCGTAAACCTCGTAAACCTTGCCCTGGTTCACGAATATGACCTTGAAAATGTGATTCGATGCCATGAGATCCAAGCGGGAGGGAGCCTTTCCGGCCCCGGCATTATAGCTTGAGTACATGGCCCTTTTACTCACCGTCATAGAACCCCGGGATGAATCGCTGGGGGAACGCGGCAGCATCGTCTTTGGCGTCGGCGGAGGCCGGATCGGCCGCGCGCTGGACAATGACTGGGTGCTGCCCGATCCGCTGCGCTATCTGTCCTCGCACCACGCGCGGGTGCGGTTCAAGCGCGGTACGTTTTTCATCGAGGACACCAGCACCAACGGCGTCTATCTGAATGGCTCCGAACAGCCTCTGGGCAAGTCCGGACCACGGGCGCTGCACAGCGGCGACCTGCTGCGGCTGGGCGCGTACCACATCCAGGCAGAGCTGGACGACGACATCGGCCCGCCGCCCGATCCCAGCCTGATTGTGCCGGTGACCCCGCAGGCCGGAACCGGCACCGCCCGCACCTCGGAACGGGATATAGGCGTCGACCTGGACCTCAAGGACCTGATGATGGAATCCACCGACGGTACCAGCCGCCGGCTGCGACCGGTTGATGCGTTCGGGCAGCCGGCCAGCATTGAACCGCCGCGGCCTTTCGAGTCACCACGGGCGGCATTGGCTGCGGCACGCCGCGAAGCGCGCAGCAGCGCCGCGCAGGACAATGCCGCCGAAGCCTTCTTTCGCGGCGCAGGCATCGCGACGCAGTCACTGCCTCCCGAACTGCAACAGCGCGCACTGCACCTGGCCGGGCTGCTGCTGCGCGAATCGCTGGTGGGCATCCGGGATCTGTCAGGGACGCAGCGGGAAATACGCCGGCAGAGCGGCATGAGCGAACCCCGGCAGGATGCGGACCACGAAGCGTTGAACAGGCTTTCAGTTGAAGATCTGCTGCGACGACTGCTGGGCGGCGCCGACCAGCAGACGCTGGATGCCGTGCAGTGGCTGCGCGAGCTGTATGCGCTGTCTCGCCGTCATGATGACGCCATGATGCGGGCGCTGCGCGCGGCGCTGGCCGACTTTACACAACGTCTGGCTCCGGCCGCGCTCAGCGACGGCGCCGCAGCCGCCGACCGCTTCCGCAGCATGATCGACATGCCGTCGGGCCAGTTGCCGCACCTGTTCGCCGAGGCGCTGGCGCGCCGCTTCGACGCCGAGCTGCAGAATCCACCGGGCGGCAACTGAATACCGCGCTAGTGGCGCGACACCTTGATGACGCTGATCTGCCCGCTGCTTTCCAGATAGGCATGGCGAACTTCCTTTAGCTCGGCCACACCCTGCTCGCGCAACTTGCTCATGACTTCGTCGATGGTCAGCATTTCGCGGCGCAGGTTGGCATGCAGCACCCGGCCATGGCGGATCAGCTGCAGCGGTGGCGGTTCGGCAAAGCGCGCGAAAGTTTCGTTGTGAAAGGCCAGCCAGTCCACCAGCCAGTTCCAGCCGATGATGGCCAGCATTAGAACGATGCCTTCGCTGATGGTGGAGTAGTTGCCGGCCATGCCGTTCTGCGCCGCATCGGCAATGATCACCACCAGCAGCACATCGGCAATGCCCAGCGCGCCGACATCGCGCCGGATCACGAAACGGAACACCATGAACAGGAACCAGTAGATACAGGTGCCGCGCAGCACCAGCTCCGCAATCGGCACATGGATTTCAAACAGATGCAGCATGAAACGGGATTGGATGGCGGAGAGGGTGGGATTCGAACCCACGGTGAGCTTGCGCCCACGCCTGATTTCGAGTCAGGTACATTCGACCACTCTGCCACCTCTCCGGCGCTAGAACTGTGGCGGGCTGGTATTCTAGCCGAACCTGCCGACGGACGGTAAGAACGTGCGCCGCCATATCATAATGTCCGCCGCGCTGCTGCTTGGTTTGCACGGCTGCACACAGCCCAAGCCAACGCTGGAAGAGATCCGCGAGCGTGGTCAGCTGCGCGTGGCCACGTTGAACCAGCCCACCAGCTACTACCTGGGCGCGCACGGCGCGCAGGGCTTCGAATACCGGCTGGCAAACGCCTTCGCAGAGCGGCTGCACGTGCAGCTGGTCATCGTGCCGGCGCGCGATGCCAATTCACTGCGCGAGCTGATCGATGACGGCGACGCCGATCTGGCGGCCGCACAGCTCACCGCCACTGACGAGTGGAAGCGCGTTGCGCTGGCCAGCAATACCTATCAGCGCGTTGCGCAGCTGGTGGTGCAGAAACGTGGCGCCAAGGTGGCACGCAATGTCGCAGCGTTGCGCGGCGCGCGTCTGGTGGTGCAGGCGGGCAGCCCGCAGTTGCAGCTGCTGCGCCAGCTGCGCGGTGGTGGCGCCCCCTATCTGAGCTGGACCGAGCTGCCGCGTGCACAGGCCGATCCGCTGGACTGGATTGCCAGCGGCGACGCCGACTATGCCGTCGTCGACTCGAATGCCTTCGAGTTCGCCCGGCACCTGAATCCGGGCGTGATAGTGGCCTTCACGCTGCCCGATCCCCGTCCACTGCAGTGGATGGTCCGGCGCGACGGACTGGATCTGCGCAATGCGGTCAACGGATTCTTCGCCGATGCCGAGCGCAACGGTCTGCTGACGCGCCTGACGCGTGAGGCACGCGCCGAAATCCATGACTTCGAATTCCTGGCGGCGCGGCGTTACCAGGCGGACATTGCGCAGCGCCTGCCCGAGCTGCGTCCGTGGTTCGAGGAAGCCGCCCATATCAACGGACTGGACTGGCGACTGCTGGCAGCGATCGGTTACCAGGAATCCAAATGGCAAAACAACACGGCCTCCGATGATGGCGCCGCCGGCATCATGATGTTGATGGCGCCCACTGCCACAGCCATGGGCGTCAAGGACCGCCACGATCCACGCCAGAGCATCATGGGCGGCGCCGCCTATCTGGCCGACGTGCTGAAAATGATTCCGCCGCGCATTCCCGAGCCCGACCGCACCTGGCTGGCGCTGGCTGCCTACAACGTCGGCTTCGGCCATCTCGAAGATGCGCGCATCCTGGCGCAATCGCATGGCCGAAATCCCGACCTGTGGGAGGAGGTCAGCAAGTTCCTGCCACTGCTGGCCGAGGAACAGTGGTACACGCAGGCCAAGCGCGGCTATGCGCGCGGCTGGGAGCCGGTACGATTTGTCGAGCGCGTGCGCGGCTTTCTGGCCGTGCTGGAATGGCAGGGTCCGGCCACCGGCGACAATGTGGCCTCAGTCCCGCGCCAGCCGCCGATCCTCGAAAAACTTTCTTAGCAGCGCACCGCACTCCTCGGCCAGCACGCCGCCGAATACATCGACGCGGTGATTCAGTCCCGGCAGCGCGAAGACATCCAGCATGCTGCCCGCCGCACCGGCACGCGGATCCCAGGCGCCGAACACCAGGCGACGCACGCGCGCATGCACGATGGCCGCCGCGCACATCAGACAGGGCTCGAGCGTTACATAAAGCGTGGTATCGGTCAGCCGGTAGCTTTGCAGCGTCTGCGCGCCGCTGCGCAACGCCTGGATCTCGGCGTGAGCAGTGGGATCATGCGCGGCGATGGGCCGATTGAAACCGCTGGCAATGATCTGCTCACCGCGCACCAGGATGGCACCCACCGGCACCTCCCCCAGCTGCCCGGCCGACCGCGCCTGCGCCAATGCCAGTTGCAAGAATTCCTGATCGCGCGACGGCGACATTGCGGCTCCCGGCAGATGGAAAGATTTGGGGAATTCCATCCGAAAAATTGTTCTATCTGCCGGAAAGAATAACTAAAGTTCGTCCTGATGGCCCGCATCCTGATAGTTGACGACGACGAGGACAGTCGCAAGCTGATCGCGACTCTGCTGGGCTACGAAGGTCATACCGCCTTCGAAGCCCGCGACGGCATGTCGGGGCTGGAAATTGCGCGTGCCGAACACCCCGATCTCATCATTTCCGATGTGCTGATGCCTGCCATGGATGGCTTTGAATTCGTGCGGCGGCTGCGCGCCGACCGGCAGCTTTCAAACGTCGTCGTCATCTTCCTGACCGGGCATTTCTTCGATGAGAGGGCCCAGGCGCTGGCACGGAGCTGCAAGGTGGCGCATACCCTGCCCAAGCCCTTTGAATCAACACAGCTGCTTGGCACCGTGCGTGAAGCACTGACAGGCGAAGGGAATCAGGACTACACCGCACTGACCGAAAGCTTTTCCGGAGAGCATCTGCGGCTCCTCACCAACAAGCTGGCCGAGAAGGTGCAGGAACTGCAGGCGGAAGTGGACGAACGCCGGCGGGCCCAGGAGCGGATACAGCGCCTGAACCGCGTCTACGCGCTGCTCAGCGGCATCAATTCGCTGATCATCCGCGCCACTGCGCACGGCGAACTGTGCGAGGAAACTTGCCGCCTGGCCGTGCAGCATGGCGAATTCGAGATAGCCTGGATCGGGCTGATCGAGCGAACCACCGGCCGGCTGCAACCCGCCGCCTGGGCCGGCGATGTGCCCGACCTGCGGCGCTTCGCCAGGCATTCATGCAACGGCAATCCGCAGCGCAACGACATCGTGTCGCAGGCGCTGGCCTCGAAGGCGCCGGTGGTCTGCAATGATTTGCACGCACCACCGCTGCCGATTGTCGACGCCGACGAACTGTTGCGGGCCGGCTTTCGCGCACTGGCCGTATTGCCCCTGGTCATAGGTAATGCCAACGCCGGCTGCATGATGCTGGTTACGCGCACTCCGGAATTCTTCGACGCCGAGGAGCTGCGGCTGCTGGCTGAGCTGGCCGGGGACGTGGCCTTTGCCCTGGATCACATCGCCAAGTCCGAGCGACTCGACTACCTGGCCTATTTCGACTCGCTGACCGGGCTTGCCAATCGCGCGCTGTTTCAGGATCGGCTCGCGCAGCATCTGGACAATGCCGCCCGGCGCACCTGCGGCGTGGCGCTCGTCATGACGGACATCGAACGGCTCGCGGCCGTCAATGACGCGCTGGGCCGCCACGTCGGCGACCAGCTGCTGCGCCTGGCGGCGACCCGCCTAGCGAGCTGCGTGGGTAATGCCAAGGACGTGGGACGCCTCAGTTCAAATCATTTCATTGCCTTGATCAGCGATGTACGCAGCGTGGAGTCCGTCATCCACACCGTGGAGGGCTGGTACCGTGACTGGAGCCGGCAACTGTTCGTGATCGAATCGCACGAGATCGCACTGTCAGCCAAATTCGGCATCGCGCTGTATCCGGGCGACGGCAAGGACATCGATACGCTGCTGCGCAACGCCGAGACGGCGCTGAAGAAGGCCAAGGGCAGCGTCGAACGCATCGTGTTCTACACGCAGCATCTCAGCGAGGCGCGCAGCCAGTGGCTGGCGCTGGAAAACAAGCTGCGCCGGGCGCTGGAGCACAACGAGTTCCTGCTGCACTACCAGCCGAAGGTGGACATGGAAACCCGCCGGCTCCATGGCATGGAGGCCCTGATCCGCTGGCGCAGCCCCGATCTCGGCACCGTGCCCCCGGCGCGCTTCATACCGGTGCTGGAAGAGACCGGCTTGATCACCGAGGTGGGAGCCTGGGTCATCCGGCAGGCGAACTCCGACCGCGCGCGCTGGCTGGAACGCGGGCTGCGCGCGCCGCGCGTCGCCGTCAATGTATCCACCGTACAACTCGGCCGCGAGGACTTCGTGCGCACGATTGCCGCGGCGGTCGCCGGCAGCGAACCCGGCATCGACATCGAGGTGACCGAGTCGCTGCTGATGAGCGACGTGGAGTCGAACATCGAGAAGCTGACGCAGATCCGTCAGCTGGGCATCGGCATTGCCATCGACGACTTCGGCACCGGCTACTCCTCGCTGGCTTATCTGGCCAAGCTGCCGGTGGAAACGCTGAAGATCGATCGCTCCTTCATCGCCGCCATGCTGGACGATCCCGGCGCCATGACGCTGGTCTCCACCATCATCTCGCTCGCGCATTCGCTCAAACTCGACGTCATTGCCGAGGGCGTCGAATCGGAGGAGCAGGCCAAGATCCTGCGCCTGCTCCGCTGCGAGCAGATGCAGGGATTTCTGGTCAGCAAACCGCTGTCGTTCGAGGAGCTGACGCCCTGGCTGAGCCACGGCCGCTAGGCGGCGGGCGCTAGAAGGTCCAGGCCACCTTGCCGTAGAAGCTGCGCTCGATCTCCACCCGCGTAGGACTGGGCACAGCGTACTCGGGATGAAGCCGGTCGAGCAGATCGCGGCCGACCAGCGACAGCTGCAGGTGTTGGTTGGGGCGCCAGCCCAGCCGCAGATCCATGGTCCAGAATTTGGGCACCGTGGCCGCAACGCCTGAGTTGTTGATGATGCGTTCATCTACCCAGCGCAGGTCGGTGTCCAGCTCGATGTTGTTCGGCAGATTCACCGAGGAACGCAGCGCGAATTGCTGTTCGGGGTCGGCGGTCTCATTGAGCGCGTTGTTGAAGTCCGTCTCACCCGGTTTGACGCGAAGGTTCTCGCGCAGCAG
>JAIBJM010000106.1 GCA_020029535.1 Gammaproteobacteria bacterium
CGGCCTTCAATCCGGGCGCGCAGCCATTACATCAGAGGACCGTCTTCGGCCATTATGCATAGGTCCCAGTTATGAACAGTTGCGCCGGCACGTAGCCCGTCCGGCCGCGTGGGCAGTGGCGTTCTGAAGTCTGGCGGCGCGCTGCACTGGACATAAGTCCGGGCCTGCGGCAGCACTGGCGGTCCCCCTATCCCTGGAGACCGTCATGACCAAGATTCCTGCGTTGCATCCTACGGCTCGAGCCTGGCTGCTCGATGGTCCGTTGTCGCCGCATGTTCCCGCGTACCTCGCACGACTCAGGCAAGGTCGCTATGCAGCCACCACTGCCGGTCGCTACCTGCGCGCCGTGGCGCACTTCGCGCACTGGATGGCAATGTGCCGCATGCCGGTGCACGCGCTCGACGACGCCTGCATCGACTTCTTCCTGCATTACCACGTGGCGTGCTGCGACTGCCCGTCGCCGGTGGTGCGCACACCGCGGGATCTGCATGCCGCTCTCGTGTCGCTGCTGGCGCTCTTGCGCGAGCGGCACGTCGTCGCCGAACCCGCCTCGCCTGCAGGTGCGATTGCCGATGAACTGCGTCGCTACGACGTCCACATGCGTGATGTGCGCGGCCTGGCCGCCGGAACACGCCGTGGCCGCCTGCGCATCATCGAGCGACTGCTGCTGGCGAAGTTTGCCGATCGAGCGGTGCTCATCGGCAGGCTACAACCTGAGGAGCTTCGGCGTTTCATCGCCGAGCAGTTGGACGCAAGGAACACCACCAGCAACGCCATCACGATCGCTTCGGCGCTGCGTGCCTACCTGCGTTACCGCGCCAGTTGCGGCGACGCGGTACAGCCGCTGCTGGGCGTCATCGCCTCACCGGCGCACTGGAGCATGGCCTCGCTACCGCGTTCGCTCACGCCCGAGGAAGTCGAGCGGCTGCTGAGTTCGTTCACGACCGCCCCGGCCTCGCCTCGACGTGGTTACGCTGTCGTTCGTTTGGCACTGGACCTCGGGCTGCGAGGCATTGAGATCAACCGGCTGCAGCTCGACGACATCGACTGGCGGCTGGGCACCGTGACGCTCAAGCACACGAAATCCCGGCGACAAGACGTGCTGCCCCTGCCGAGCGTAACAGGGCAGGCGCTGGAAGCTTACCTCCGCCATGAGCGGCCACAGAGCAGCAACCGGGCACTGTTCGTGCGCCACCTTGCCCCGTACGACCAACCCATCGGCGTGCACGCCATCCGCCGAGTGGTACGCGACGCCTTCCGCAGGGTTGGCATCGCGCACGGCCGAACTCACGCCCTGCGCCATACGCTGGCGTGCCAGCTGGTCGGGGGCGGCAGCACGATCAAGGAGGTGGCCGACGTCCTGCGTCACCGCTCGATGAACACCGCGCTCATCTACGCCAAGCTCGACCAGGTAGCGTTGGCGGGTGTTGCACTGCCGTGGCCCGGGAGCGCAGCATGAGCGCCCGGGTGAGCTTGCAGGCCCGGGTGCAGCAGTACCTGGCCGAGCGGCGGCACCTGGGGTTCGAACTCCACAGCAGGGGACAGGCGCTGGCGCGCTTCGCCCGCTACGTCACCGAGGCCGGCCATCGCGGGCCGCTGACGCTCGATCTGATGGCCGCTTGGGCACGCCAAGCCAAGGCGGGTCACGGCGACCGCGCCACCGCGGCACGCCGGTTCAGGTTGCTGCGCCCGTTCACCCGCTGGCTGCGGCAGTTCGAGCCTGCCACCGAGGTACCCGACGAAGCAGTCTTCGGCCCGATTCCTGGCCGGGTGGCGCCGCACATCTACCGCGACGAAGAGATCACGCAGTTGCTGGATGTCGCTGCTCGTGTCGGGCCGCCGGGCAGCCTGCGTGGCGCTGTGATGGCGACGCTGTTTGGTCTGATCGCTTGCACTGGTCTGCGCATCTCCGAAGCCCTGTCGCTCTTGGACGCGGACGTGGACCTGAACTGCGGCGTGTTGACGATCCGGCAGAGCAAGTTCGGCAAGTCCCGCCTGGTGCCGCTGCACCCGAGTGCGGTGCAAACCCTGGCCCGCTACCGGGCGCAACGCACGCGCCATGTGCCCACCACCCCCGAAACGCCATTCTTCATCGCTACCCGCGGGCGGCGGCTCGGACAACCCTTAGGCGAGCACCAGGCCCACCGCATCTTCGAGCAACTGCGCAAGCAACTCGGCTGGGTCAATCGTGGAGGCCACGGTGCCCCTCGCATCCACGACCTCAGGCACAGCTTCGCGGTGCGCCGCCTGTTGCTGTGGCATGAACAGGGCGCAGACCTCGACCAGCGGATGCTGGCGCTGTCGACTTACCTGGGCCACGCCAAGGTCTCCAACACGTACTGGTATCTCACTGGCGTGCCTGAGTTGATGAGCCTGATCGGCGAGCGCTTCGAGCGCTTCGCTGATCCGTGGGAGGACGGCGATGAGTAAGCCAACCATTACGGCAACGCCCCCGAGCTTCGCGGCGTTGGCGCAGGTCTTCTTCGCCGAGCATCTGACGCAGCAGCGGGCGATGAGCCCACGCACAGTGGCAGCCTACCGCGACGCGTTCGTGCTGTTCCTGGACTTCGTGCAGGCCCGCCTGCACAAGCCGCCCACAGCTATCCGCTTGGCGCAGATCACTCCAGCACTGATCCTCGGCTTCCTCGACCATCTGGAGCACGAGCGCGGCAACACGGTGCGCACCCGCAATGCACGGCTCGCAGCGCTGCGGGCGTTCTTGAAGTTCGCAGGCCATCGCGACGTCGGCAGCTTGCACGTCGTCGAACAGGCCCTGGGCGTGCCGATGAAGCGCTTCGAGCGGCCCCTGCTGGGGTTCCTGTCGCGCGAGGAGATGCTGGCGATCATCGGCCAGCCCGGCGCGGGTTGGACCAGCCAGCGCGATCACCTGCTGCTGGCGATGCTCTACAACACCGGCGCCCGGGTCTCCGAGATCATCGGCGTGCGACTGGCCGATGTGGTGCTCGACGGGGCGGCCTGTGTTCACCTGCATGGCAAGGGTCGCAAGCAGCGGACGGTGCCCCTGTGGCGCTCGACGGTCAGGATCATACGCGCTTGGCTGAGGATCAACCCCGAACTGGGCCCCACCTCGGCGTTGCTGCCCAACCGCGAGCGCCAACCCATGACCCGCAGCAACGTCACGCAGCGGCTCGAACTGGCAGTGAAGACCGCCAGCCTCGCCCATCCACGCCTGGCCGGTCGCCACGTCTCACCGCACACCATTCGGCACACCACTGCGATGCACCTGCTGCAGTCGGGCGTGGACATCAGTGTCATCGCGCTGTGGCTGGGGCACGAGAGCCCCACCACGACGCATCAGTACGTCGAAGCCGACCTCGCCATGAAGGAGCGTGCGCTGTCCAAGCTGCAGGAACCCGAGACAGCCATCCGGCGCTACCGCGCACCCGACTCGTTGATGGACTTCCTGAAGACCCTGTAATTATGCAAAGGACGTGACTGCGGTCGCCACTCGACCAACGAGGTGGCGACCGCGCCCACCACCAGCCAACTGTTCATAACTGGGACCTATGCATAATGGCCGTTATGGAGAGCTATTCATAACGGCCAGGAGCTGAAACTCGTACTCGCCGGGCGAGCAGAGGGCTAGAATTTGCTTCTGTGCTCAATTCGGAACGCCGCGCTTGGAGTCGGGGGGTGGGGAACGCCGTGCGCCCGAGCAAATGAGCCCGGGATCTGAAAATATTCGAGCATGATCGCTTTATTGTGTGACCTCCATC
>JAIBJM010000085.1 GCA_020029535.1 Gammaproteobacteria bacterium
CACGCCATCGGTGCCCGAGACCAGCACCGGGCGCCGGTAACGGTCCAGTGGCACTTCCACCAGCGCACCGAAGCCGCCGATGCCGGCCAGTACCTCGGGACGCTGGGTGCGTTTCACCAGCGGCTTGATGCGTTCGACCAGTTCATCTCCGGCGTCAATATCCACGCCGGCGTCGCGGTAGGTGTAACTGCGTGTGTCGTTCATGGCTGGGAAATCGAAGGGCAGGCTATAGTAGCCGAACGCATGCGCCACCTGCCCAACATCATTAGCCTGCTGCGGATTGCGCTGGTGTGGCCGATCCTGCTGGCCCTGCAACGGCACAATTATGCGCTGGCCCTGGGGCTGTTCCTGGTGGCTTCGATCAGCGATGGGTTGGATGGCTGGCTGGCCAAGCGCTTCAACTGGAGCAGCGAGTTGGGCAAGGTGCTGGATCCGGTGGCCGACAAGTTGTTGCTGATGGCCGTGTTCCTGGTCTGCACCTGGCAGGGACTGATTCCGCACTGGCTGACCGTCGCTGCCGTGGCGCGCGATGTGATGATCGGCCTCGGCTCGGTGGCCTTCCTGATCGGCTGGGGTCCGCTGCGCGGCCGTCCGATGCTGGCCAGCAAGATCAATACGCTGCTGCAGCTGAGCTACGTGCTGCTGATCATCATCCAGGCCGGGTTCGGCGTGCTGCCGCCGTCGGTGCTGGATGCGCTGGCCGTGCTGACGCTGGTGACCGTGCTGATCTCGGGCTTCGGCTACCTGCGGGAATTCACCGGCCGCGCACTGCGACAGGCGGGCTGATGCAACAGCTGCCGCTGGGTGTGCGACTGCGCGACCGCGCCGTCTTCGACAGCTTCCTGCCCGCCGGCAATGCCGTGACGCTGGCGCAGCTGCGCCAGCTGGCGGCGCAGCCGCGTCCCGGACTGCACTGGATTGCCGGCGCGCCGGGCAGCGGCAAGACCCACCTGCTGCAGGCCATGTGTGCGCAGGTCGCGCTGTCATTCGCTGCGGCCTATCTGCCGCTGCGCGAACTGTGCGCCAATGGCGCCGAAGCGCTGGAAGGCTGGCAGCCACTGGCCTGCCTGTGCGTTGACGATGTCGATGCGGTCATCGGCCAGTCCGGCTGGGAGCGGGCACTGTTTGCGCTGTATCGCGATGCCGAGGAGCAGGGCACGGCGCTGCTGTTGGCCGCGCAGCTGCCACCCCGGCAGCTGGAATTTGCGCTGCCCGATCTGGGCTCACGCTGTGCTGCCGGCACCCTGCATGTGCTGCAGCCGTTGAACGAGATCCAGCAGCGCGAGGCCCTGCAGCTGCGCGCCCGGCTGCGCGGACTGGAATTGCCCGAGGAGACTGCGGCCTATCTGCAACGCTACCAGCGCCGCGACATGCAGACTCTGTATAGCCTGCTCGATACGCTGGATCAGGCCGCGCTCAGTGCGCAGCGTCGTTTGACGGTGCCCTTCATCCGCGAGGTGCTGGGTCGGCAGCCGGCGCCGCCGCCAGCCTGATGGCCAGCTGGGCCACGCGCCGGCCGAGGTTCTGCGCCAGCGTGGTTTCATCGGCAGTCAGGCCGATGTTGCCCACTTCCACATGCGAGGCACCGTAGGGCGAACCGCCGCTGCGCGTGTCATTGAGCGCTGGCTCGGTGTAGGGCAGGCCCATCAGCAGCATGCCGTGATGGAGCAGCGGCAACTGCATCGACAGCAGCGTGCTCTCCTGGCCGCCGTGCATGGTCTGCGTCGAGGTGAACACCGCCGCCGGCTTGCCGGCCAGCGCGCCGGACAGCCACAGGCTGGCGGTGCCGTCGAGAAAATACTTCAGCGGTGCCGCCATGTTGCCGAAGCGGGTCGGACTGCCGAGGATCAGCGCGTCGGCGCGCTGCAGATCGGCCAGCGTGGCGTAGGGCGGACCGGCATCGGGCAACGCCTTCGGCGCGGCTTCATTGCCGGCACTGACCGGCGGTACCGTGCGCAGCGTGGCCTGGGCGCCAGCCGCTTCCACGCCACGCGCCACCTGCCGCGCCAGCTCCGCGGTGCTGCCCTTCTTCGAGTAGTACACGATCAGTATTTCAACCATGACTTCAGTCTACCCGGTCGCGGAGTGGATGCGCCTTCGCCCGCATCACCAGAACTGGAGCGTTTCCAGATCGCCCGACCCATCGGTGCCGAAGATCTTCCGGGCTGCCCTGAAGCGCTGTGCGCCATACAGCAGCGCATCTTTCCCGGGCAGCATTGCCGTGCCCACCACCTCCCCAATGAAGATGGAGTGGGAGTACTGATCAAGATATTCGACCAGCTTGCAATCGATTGAAGCGCATGCCTCCCGCAGTACCGGACTGCCGGTTGCGAGGGTATGCCAGCTGCCGAGGGAAAATCTGTCGAAGTCCCTGCCCATCATGCCCGCGAAGCCCTTCGCGATATGCTCCTGCTCCTCCGTCACGACGTTCACGCAGAAATGACGCGCGGCCATGATCTTCTGTTGTGTGATGCCGGTCTTGTTGACGCAGACCATAAGGCGTGGCGGCGATGCGCATACCGAGCTGACCGCTGTCGCCGTGAGGCCGTAGCGCTGATTTGCGTGGCATGTGGTAACAACGCAAACCGACGACATATGCCGCCCCATTGTCTCAATGAACTGCTGGGCACTTACTGGTTGCAGTTCGCCAATGCTGGCGGGGCGGGGGTCCAAGGCAGCTCTCTCAGATAACCGCAGTGCCGGGGTCGAGACCAAGCAGTACCTTGCCGTAGATTTCGGCGCCCGAATCGTAGAGCAGGAAGCCGTGCATGCAGGTGGCCTGAAGATTGCGAGCCGCCCGCTGGATCGGACTCCGCAGCGATAGCCCTGCCGCGCCGCCAATCGTAAGCAGGTCGAAGACGGCATCGCGACAGAGTCTTGGCGCCAGCGCGATGTCCATGCGGATGCGGCCGCGTACGCTCATCGGCATCTTCTCGCCGCGCTGCGCATATTTGTCGATGTCGTCGGCAACCCGGTAGAGCACGAGTTCCGCGGCATGGATCTTCGATGCCGCCTCCCCAAGTGCACGCTGCAACGGTTGCCACTCGTGCGAGATGTGGGCGGTGTAGGTAACCTTCTTGCCAGGCACGACCTTCAGGAATTCTTCGAGCGCGCCGGCGGCGACGCCGGTCGCGCCGCTTGCGATGCATAGACCCAGGACGGGACCAGCCTGCGACTTGAACACAGTTGGGGCATCCGGATCGGTGTAGGGCGTAGTTTGATTCTCAAGCAATGCAGTCAGTGACAGGAAGCGGTGGGCAGGGACCGCGAGGTTGGTGCACTTGACGGAGCCGCTGCCGGTGCCCTGCAGGCCGGCGACAAACCAGTCGTCCAGCAGCTGCAGTTCGCTCTTCGGCACCAGCAGATCGCCTTCGTCCAGCTTGTTGCCCTGCTCGTCGAAAATTTCGCTGCCCAGCAGCAACCAGTCGGCTGCGGCGTTCCCGGATGCGAACGGCCAGAAGCCGTTCAGCAGGTAGGAGCCATCTTGCTTCCTGATGGCCTTGCCCCGCGGCGCGATGACGGCCGCAACAGCCTGCGCGCCACCATCGCCATAGACATCGCGCTGTGCCTGCCGGTTGAAGTGACCGAGCAACCAGCTGTGGGCATGGTAGACACCGAGCACCCAGGCCGTGGCATTGCAACCCCTGGCGATGGTCGAGATCACATCGACATGGGCTCGCATGCTCAGTTCCCGGCCTCCACACACTGCCGGCTGCAGGGTCTGCAACAGGCCACTCTTCTTGAGCAGCTCAATATTCTCGGCGGGTACCTGACGCATCTCATCGGCGAGAGGTGCGCGCGAACGCAATTCGGGGATCAGGCCTTCGGCGATGCGTCTGGCGTCAGCGGCCGCGGCGCGTACGGGGCTCTGCGTGCTCATGGATGTCCTCTGGGAATGCCGTCTGTACTTTACGGAATCGAATGTCAGTCAATCATGAACTATTGTCAATAATGATTGTGGCTCTGTATCCTCCGGCAGTGAAAACATGACTGAAACAAGTACCAAGCCCAAGGGACGAGTCGCACAGCGCCAGTTGCGCAACCGCGAGGCGTTGGTGGACGCCGGCCATCGGGTCATGTCCGAAAAGGGTATCGACGCCGCAACCATGCAGGAGATCGCCGATCTGGCGGATGTGGGCGCCGGCACGGTGTACAGCTATTTCAGGTCAAAAGACGAGCTGGCGATCGCCGTGATCGAGCGCGTAATGCGCAGCCTCGCGCTTCGCATCGAGGCCGTCACCGACACGTTTTCCGATCCAGGCCAGGTCTATGCCTTTGGCGTGCGCACCGTGATGGAGGCGGCGACCGGCGACATCCGCTGGAAGCAACTGCTGAACCGCGCCGAAGTCATAGCGGATGCAATGTTTCGCTGCATGGGTCCGTTCGCCATTCGCGATCTCGAGAACGCGAGCAGGGCCGGACGCTTCAAAGTCACCGATGCGGCACTGACCTGGAAGATGGCAACGTATTCAATCGTCGGTGTGAGCCTCGCGGTCACGTGTGGAAGCCTGCCACGTTCGGTCATCCAGGAGACCGTGGTCCGGTTGCTTTGCGCCACCGGAATCGGCGAGGCCGACGCCAGGGAGCTGGCTGCCAGGCCCCGTCCCGCGTTGCCAAAAGGGTAGCCCCGGCTGCGCAGAGGCGCCGGCACCAATTGATTCAATCCATCATTTTGCGTCGGCTGGCGGCCGCAGCTTCAGGACTACCGCCAACGAAACGGCAAGGCACAGCAGCACGGCGCAGAGAGGTATCGTATAGCCGCCGGTGAGATCGAACAGCAGCGACATGGCCGCCGGGCCGATCGAACCTCCGATCAGGTACACCGCAAACACGCCGCCGTAGGCGGAACCATATTCGGCCGGTGCGAAATAGCGGATCATGAAGAAAGACATCAGATCGGACTCGGCACCCATTATCAGGCCGATGCCGAGCGCAGCGAGCAGCGCGGTTTGGCTGGCGTCAACGATCAGCAGCAGCGCGCACGCAGCCGCCACCGTGATGACCAGCAACGTCAGCCGCTCGGCCGCGAAACGATCGAGAAGATAGCCCATGATTATCCGTCCGCCGATCGAGGCCAGGCCGATCGAACCGGCGATGGTGGCGGCCGTGGCGGCCGGCATGCCCTCGCCGATCAGCAAGGGCACGAAGTGGATCAGCAGGCTGACGCTCGCCAGGCCGAGTGCGAAGAACATGCCGCCGATGAGCAGGAAACGGCTGTTTTTCCATATCGATGCATTCATGGCTCGCGACGCGACAGATGCAGCCGGTTTCCTGGCTACGCTGGCCGCTTCGCGCAGCCAGGAGCCGAGCGGAAGCATCACCAGCGAAATAACCAGCGTCGCGCACAGCACAAACACTCCCAGATACAGGTAGGCGGTCCGCCATCCGGATTGCTGAATGACGGGCATTACCAGCGGTGGCAGCAACAGTGCTCCGGCTCCTGTTCCAGTGAGCATGAAGCCGAGCGCCAGGCCGCGGCGTTTGACAAAGACATCCAGCACGATGCGGCTGAAGGACAAGGACGTCGAACCGCTGCCCAGCAGGGCGATCAACAGTGAGCAGAGCAGGTAGGTCGGCAGACTGGCGCTGAAAAACGCCATGGCAAAATACCCTGCTGCCAGCCCGAACAGCGACAGCAGCGCAACCCGTACCGGCCCCACGCGGTCCAGCATGCGGCCGAACAGCGGCGTGACCGCGGCTGAGCCAAGGGTGCAGATCAACGCGCCGAGCGAGGCCTGGCTGCGGGTCAGTCCGAGGTCTTTCGAGATCGGAATAAGGAACAGGCCGGAGGTATAGAAGTAGGTGGACGTGAACCCGACCATCAGGCCGAAGAAGCAGCACAAGACGACGAGCAGCCGCAAAGCGGCGTCGTTCCTGCCCGGAATGGCGGTCGCGGACAGACTGTGCAGTGGATCGGTCATGTGGAATTTCCCCCGTTTGTTCTGATGCCAGGCTCGCCTTACATGGAGTCGGGCGGCGCGTTGCGCCATTTATCCTTGAATTTCGCCGGCTCGAACATCGTGAATGTGCCCGTGTTCGCCGTGTAATCGGTGAATGCAATGCGCCAGCCACGGTCTGGCGTCTTTTCGTAGCGATCCTTATGGTATCCCCACCAATGCACGGTGGCCGATGTGTCATGAGGATTGGTTCCGACGGGGTATTCCACGGCGCCAAACTTCCAGGTGCCTTCAGCCCGGGTTGGCGATTGGAAATCGATGATCCAGTTGTGGCCCAGGTGCAGTGAACGGGTGCCTTTGTAATACGGGCCGGCACAGAATTCGCAGAAGTCCCGTACCGTCTTGAGGGGTCTGCCGTCAGGAAAAGACATCCGCAGTTTGATTTCCGTATCGGGCGAGACGAAATATTCCGCAACCTCGCTCCACTGCTGCGCGTCGACGGCGGCCCAGTAACGGGCCTTCAGTTCACGGATTTTCTCGATATTGACGAGTCGCTCGATCTCACTGAGTTGTGCTGAACCCTTCTCATCAATAGCCATGGTGCCTCCCTCTGCAGGAAATTCAATCTGTCTGCTTCGTCGCAGTATATTCGCAGTGGATTAATGCTGCTCGGCGCGGCAGTACCGCAGCATTGCTCCGGGTCGTTGCCTGCGGCCTTCGACTATTTACGGTGCTTGTTCAGCAGCTTCTCCAGATCCATCAGCAAATCCGGCATTGTCGTGGCCGCGGCAAACTCTCCCACCCATTGTTTGACGATCCCCACGTTGGCATCGGGATGAGCGTCGAGCAACCCCTCGATATCTTCCATATCCTTCGGCCGATGTGCGATCGCCTTCATGATGAGCAGATCTTCGACCTGCGGAAGCCGAAAGCGCACCCCGTCGATTTCATGCAGCGCTCCACGGTTGATGGCGTCTTGCTCGAACTGCAGTCCGCTCAGCGTGACGTCGACATCGATGTCGGAAGCGGAATGCCTCAGCAGCAGCACGCGCGTTCGGTGTGCGAAGTCGATTGGATTCTCGATTCTCGGCACAAAGCCATAGGCTGTCGCCGCCGCCAAAGTTGCTTCCCAGTCGGCTTCGGCCATGGTGGCCAGAGCATCGATATCCTGCGTCAATCGCGGACGACCGAGGAATGAGGCAGCCACTCCGCCGATGATCATCGCGGGAGTTTGAGTTGCGTCCAGCCATCTGGTCAGGTCGCCGAGAACACCGAGGAACGGTGCCGGCACCCGTTCAGTCACGCGATGCCTGCCGGATTCGCGCCCAACGCTCGCGTACCTCGCGAACTCCGCTCTCGCGCTCAGGGTCCTGGCCGAACAATTTTCGGGACAACATCAACGCTGACAACTGACGCGCCTTGGTTTCCATCGAAGTCTTGCGCAACGCCTCGGTCTCAAGATCCTTCACTGCCGACCAGCGATCCAGGTAAGCATGAGCGTCTTTGGGCGTGATGGCGGACATGAGTTTGATGATACGCGTTACCCTCGATGATTCAAGCACTTACTGCAATCGGCGATGAGCCACCAGACGCCGGTATCGGCGACGGAGCAGGTATCCCGACGATCTACTGATGTCGCCGAACCCTTACTGAACATTTCGCTGGTGGAATGCATCCATCGTGACGAGCACTTGAGCGATATACGAAGGAGGGGCGGTTTACCGCCTGATGACATGAGCCCGGACTTGTGCCCTCTGGTTCGCTTGCGCAGTTGTGGTTGTCATGGCTGATATGCTCAGCGCATGACTGAAGAACTGATTGCGCGGCAATGTCGGGTGACGGGCCGGGTGCAGGGCGTGTACTACCGCGCATCCACCGCTCATCGCGCGCAGCAGCTCGGTGTCACCGGCGAGGCGTGCAACATGCCGGACGGCACCGTTGCAGTGCTGGCCTGCGGCAGCGAAGCTGCGATCAAGGCATTCATCGAATGGTTGTGGGTGGGGCCGTCGGCAGCCCACGTCACGCAGGTCGAGGTCACTGAAATCGACGTGCCGCAGCCCTGGCCACCACGCTTCACGATCGCTTGACGGTCGGCGTCAGCACCAGATCGTCGGCACCGTTCCAGGTGCGGGTCCAGCGCGCCACCACCACGTCGGAATACACGCGCTTGCCGACGCTGCCGTTGTAGCGTGCCAGCGCACGATGGAAGTCATTGCGCTCGCGCTTCATGTAGAAACGCAGGATGGCGCAACCCATGCGGATGTTGGCTTCCACATTGGTGAGCTGGTGCCGACGCATGCCCAGCTGTTCTGGCCAGAAGGGCATCACCTGCATCAGGCCCACGGCGCCGGCGCTGGAGACAGCCCAGGCATTGAAGCCGCTTTCCACATCGATGACCGCCATCACCAGCCCTGGCGGCAGCACCTGCGAACCGGCGCGGCGCGCCTCGCACCACACGGTTTTCAGGATGTGCATGCGCTCGTCGCGATTGGCGATCCTGCGGCGCAAGCGCGGTTCCATCAGCGTGTACCACACCGCCGAATCGAACTGGTCGGTGAAGCATTCGGCCTGCGCAATGGCCTGCTGCAGTACGGCCTTCAGTTCGGGATCGCGCTGCGCACCGGTCGTGGTGGCAGCCGGCGTTGCGACCGGGGCGAGTGTCAGCAGCGCCAGTACGGCGCTACAGACGCAGCCGCGAACGGATGAAGTCCAGCGCATTGGCAAGCGGGAAATCCTCATTGTCAGTGGCGCGGCGATGCCGGTATTCGAGCGTGCCGGCGTCCAGTCCGCGTTCGCCGACCACGATGCGATGCGGGATGCCCAGCAGTTCGGCGTCGGCGAACTTGACGCCGGGGCGCGCGTCGCGATCGTCGAACAGCACTTCGATGCCGGCGTTTTGCAGCTCGGCGTACAGGTGTTCGGCGGCCTCGCGGACCCGCGCCGATTTCTGCAGATTGAGCGGAACCAGTACCACATGAAAGGGTGCCAGCGGATCCGGCCAGATGATGCCGCGTTCATCATGGTTCTGTTCAATGGCGGCCGCCACGATGCGCGTCACACCGATGCCGTAGCAGCCCATCAGCATGGTGGCTTCCTTGCCGGTCTCGTCCAGCACCACGGCCTTCATGGCGGCGCTGTACTTGCGACCCAGCTGGAAGATATGCCCCACCTCGATGCCGCGCACGATCGTAAGCTGGCCGCGACCGCTGGGACTGGGGTCGCCATCGACCACATTGCGCAGGTCGGCGGCAGTGGGTTCGGGCAGGTCGCGCAGCCAGTTGACGCCGGTCAGATGCGCATCGCGGGCGTTGGCGCCGCAGACGAAATCCGCCAGCCGCAGCGCGGCGTGATCGGCATATACCGGGCAGTGCAGGCCCACCGGACCGATGAAACCCGGTTCGGTGCTGGCGGTGGCCTGCACCTCGGCCGCGGATGCCATGCGCAGCGGATTGGCCACGCCCGGCAGCTTCTGCGCCTTGAGGGCATTCAGTTCGTGATCGCCGCGCAGCACCAGCGCCACGACGCCGCCATTGTCACCCGCCACCAGCAGCGTTTTCACGCAGCTGGCAGGTGGCACTTTCAGCAGCGTGCTGACCTCGGCAATGGTGCGGGCATTGGGTGTAGGCACCGTCTGCATCGCAATGCCGGGCGCTGCGCGTACACCGGGCGGCGGCAGCGCCGCCGCCAGCTCGATGTTGGCGGCGAACTGGTCCGCGTCACCGACGGCAATGGCGTCCTCGCCCGATTGCGCCAGCACCTGGAATTCTTCCGATGCATTGCCGCCGATGGAGCCGGTGTCGGCCTGCACAGCGCGGAAGTTCAGCTGCATGCGCGTGAACATGCGCGTATAGGCCTCGCGCATGGCGGCATAGCCTGCGGCCAGCGAAGCTTCATCGATATGGAAGGAGTAGGCATCCTTCATGATGAACTCGCGACCGCGCATCACGCCGAAGCGCGGCCGCACCTCATCGCGGAACTTGAGCTGGATCTGGTAAAAATTGGCCGGCAGCTGGCGATAGCTCTTCAGTTCGCGGCGCGCAATATCGGTAATGATTTCCTCATGCGTCGGGCCGACCACGAACTCGCGCTTGTGGCGATCGTGCAGTCGCAGCAGTTCGGGGCCGTACTGTTCCCAGCGCCCCGATTCCTGCCACAGTTCGGCCGGCTGGATGGCCGGCATCAGCACTTCCAGCGCGCCAGCGCGGTCCATCTCCTCGCGGATGATGTTCTCCACCTTGCGCAGTGTGCGCAGGCCCAGCGGCAGCCAGTTGTAGATGCCGGCGGCGACGCGTCGGATCATTCCGGCACGCAGCATGAGCTGATGACTGATGACTTCCGCCTCGGCGGGAGTTTCCTTGATCGTGTTGATCGGGTATCGGGACAGGCGCATGGGGCGGCAATGCTACCTGCCGTTGTCGCAGCCGGATAGGCCACCTATGATGCCGGCCACATGGAAAGTGAATCCCAGGATCCGAAGTTTCGGCAGCGGGCCATCTACCTGCTGCCGAACCTGCTGACCACCTGCTGTCTGTTCTCCGGTTTCTACGCCATCGTGGCGGCCATCGACGGCAACTACGAACGCGCCGGCTTTGCGGTGTTCGTCGCCATGGTGTTCGACGGGCTCGACGGTCGCGTGGCGCGCCTGACCAGCACCGAAAGTGCCTTCGGCAAGGAATACGACAGCCTTGCCGACATGGTGTCCTTCGGTCTGGCGCCGGCGGTGGTGTCCTATCAATGGGGCGTGGCGCGCATCGCCGAGTATGGCCAGGCCTGGGGGCGCTTCGGCTGGCTGGCGGCGTTTTTCTTCGCGGCCACCGCCGCGCTGCGTCTGGCGCGTTTCAATACGCGCGTAGCCACGCAGGACAAGCGTTACTTCGAAGGTCTGCCCAGCCCCTGCGCGGCGGCCATCGTCGCCGGTTTCATCTGGCTGTCCAGCGAATGGCGCGCGCCGGGCCTGCCCGGGCTGATCATCGCCTCGTCGGTGACGGCGCTGACCGGTGCATTGATGGTCAGCCGCTTCAGCTATGCCAGCTTCAAGAGCTTCGATGTCAATCGACCGGTGCGCTTTATCTGGCTGGTGATGATTGCGCTGGGGATTGCCGCCGTGGCTGGCTACCCGGCGCAGGCGCTGCTGCTGGGCGCCGGCGGCTACGCGCTGTCCGGGCCGCTGCTGTGGCTGTTGCGTCGGATGCGCCGCTCGCTGCGCGACGGGCGGAAGCCGGCGGCGTGACGCTGCGCGCCCAGTATCTCGAGGCGCTGGGCATCGAATCGTGGGTGCCGCGCGTAGCGCCGGTGCCGGCGACCACTCCGGCCAATGACGCCGTCTGGG